>JAOZVT010000352.1 GCA_025869455.1 Prosthecobacter sp. | reverse complement strand
ATTCCCGAACTTAAATCATTGGGATTGTAGCCTTGCACGCTGATAGCGCGCACTTCAGAAGCCCCTTCTTCCACATACAGAGCCCCACCATATGTCACTGTAGTATTACCCTCTTGTGCCCCACGTAATTCCAGAGTGCCACCCGCAAGGCGCACAATACCCAAGTTGCCCCCGCCCAAATTAGACTGCGAGTATGATGCAGGAGCCGCATTCAAATCCACAGCTTGAATACGCAGCGTACCCTCTTCAATGCGAACTTCGTTCGGACTGCCGCTACCGCGCATTTCTAAAGTACCAGAACCAGACTTCACAAGACGATCCGTTGCCCCAATCGTTCCGGTTACAGAGAACGAACCAGTAAAAATAGATGTGGTTTTTTCATGACCAATATTGATTCGCGCAAAATCGGTAATGGTAAAGTTACGATTGGTAGAACTATTTTCTCCGACATACTGGAGTGTTCCACCATTAAAGTTCAAGTTTGCATTTGCATTCGAAGATGCGCCCAGACTACCAGCCACTCCACCGTCGGTCAATGTTTGCGCACGTACAACACCATCAGCCAAGAAAGTAACTCCAGTGTAAGTGTTTACACCACTTAGAATCAAAGTGCCCCCGCCCAGTTTTTCGATACCCACAGATGGCGTTAAGGTAAATTCAGAAACGATACCGTTGAAATGGTGATTGGTATTGATACGGATATCCGTATCATTAAAAATAAAATCCACTAAAGCACCTGGGGGTATTCCAGGCCCAGAAATAGGCATCCCCAGATATATATCCGATGTGGACATCTCGCCCGTGGCTGTATTCACCACCCCATTAATACGGTTTTGAGTCGTTGTCGTTTGTTGGGTAGCAAATCTCTTGATCTGAGTTCCCGAAACCGTGAAGGTCAATTCATAACGGTTATCTCCTCCCGTCGCTTCGCTGCTAATTCTGACGGCATTATTGTCGAGAATCTCTGTAATATACGTAGGATTTACAGTAATACCAGAACCTGTAAGCGTAGCTCCCACCTCTAGATCGTCCGTTCTAGAGAGAGCGCTAAGAACGCGCCGATCACCGCTCGTAAGTCTCCCCGAACGCACTATTGGCGCACGTTCTACCAATGGTGCTCCAACCACTAAATCACCCAATTCATTGTATTGATGGAAAAGAAAATTACGCAGATTTCCCTGATTATTGGTCGTCAGTTGTCCTGCACCAATGATGCTGGAATCATTTGCACCGACTGTAGGCGAAATAAGAATAGCTCCCGTTTGTAGTACATAGGGCGTGCCTTCGTTATTCGAAAGCTCAATCGTTGTGGCATTGCTG
>JAOZVT010000351.1 GCA_025869455.1 Prosthecobacter sp. | reverse complement strand
ATCTCCAGCATGGAGCACAGGCATCTTGCCTGTGTCTGGTGCCACAGAGTGGCACACGTTGATTAGCTCGGCCTTGAAAGGCCGGTAAAGACATGGCTGCCGCTCTGCGGCAAACAGGAGCAGATCGAATCAGTTTCCGAAGAGAACATCCCTTCGGAACAACTCTCCTGATTGGCAGAATTCCGCCAGCCTATAACGCAAAATCGTATCAATACACGCGGTCTTTCAAAACAAAAAAAGCGCCCTGCCTTGCAGCAGAGCGCTTTAGCCGCGTCTCGCGACGACTTGTATGAATCTAGCTCAGGCCCCGGGAACTCAGGGCTCCTTGGCGTAATCGGCATAGGCTTCAGCAATTTTGGCTGAAGTCACATCTCCCAGATGGAAGATGAAGCGATGACGGAGGGTGATTTTTTCGCCCTTTTTCAAGGTCATCGCGCCGCTTTCTGCTTTGGGGTCCAGGGACTGGAGGCCGAAAGGATTGGCGGTGAAGAGACCGTAGGTGCGGACGTGCCAAGGGGTAGGGTGGCGGAAGCTGCTAGGATGGTTCAGCATGGCCACGCCGACCTGCTTGCCATCGACAATGCCGTAGTAGTCACACCAGTTGGCGCGTTTAGCCCAGGCATCTGCGTCGGTCTGGCCTTCGCTGTTGATGATTTTGCCTGTTCCAGGAACCTTCTTGTCTTTCTCCACGGCCATGTTGGTGGGCACGCGGATGCTCAGACCTGAATCTTTTTTGTCATCCACGAAAGTATCGCCTTCGGTGGCGATCAGTTCGATGTCCACATCAATGATGCGTGTGTCACCGACGACCTTGAAGGTGTGGTGGCGGACTTCTTCGAGGGTCTTCTTGCCATCGGGTTCCAGGTAATCAGAAACGGTGGTGAAGGAAGCCTGTTCACCTTCCTTGATGTCTTTCATCTCGCGGTGTTTGATGGAGCCCAGGTGCTTGGCGCGTTCGGCGTATTTTGGGTTGCCTTCAAAGGTGGCGCTTTCTGCCCAGGTATCGTAACCGCCGATGTTTTCGTGACCGAAGCAAAGGCCGCGATGGTGCGGGTGATCGTGTTGCTCACCTTCGATTTCCTTCATGGGATAAGCGCGGGTCATGGTCTGACCGCCAGGACCGATGATGGGCCAAAGGTAAGGCTTGTTGGCCTGATCCACGACGTATTCGGTGAAGAATTGACCGTCGATCTTCACGATGGCACCGCCGGAGGGTGTTTTTTCCACAGTGAATGTGGCGGCAGAAGCGGTGATGGCAAAGGTGCCAAGTAGAAGGGCAGAAAGTAGAGGCGTAAACTTCATGGTGGGGTAAATCACAAGG
>JAOZVT010000350.1 GCA_025869455.1 Prosthecobacter sp. | reverse complement strand
TGTTCCAATCCATGAAACAGAGCGCTCGCCGATCGTTTAACGATCCTCTCTTGCGTAAACTCATGTATCGAGTCGCTGAGTTTCAACGGATGAAAGCTATGGCCGAACTCCGGTTGCAGCTGCGCAGCGAGCGGCAGCAACTTGCTGATAAAGGTGCTTTGCGTCCACTGGCGTATCGCGTTTGGGTTGAGCAGCAGGCACTTGCAGGCGACGTAGCGGCCGTGAGTCAACTACGAGGCTTTGCCTATCGTGAGAAGCGCAAAGTCAAACAGGCCGATAAGCATGCTGAAGGCATTATTGTATTTGCAGCTGGTGATGATACTGCCGTGTTGGACAAGCGCAGCCATTCATCTCAACTACGTCGTGACGGTACGATTGAGTATCTGCGTTATGGCCAGGTTGGCGTCGTCGACACGGGTGATCGAGTGGTGATTAAGGCAGGCTTCGATGATGCTGATCAAGCTGCAAACCTTCGCATGGCTGCAGGTCTTACCAGCTTGAAAAGTGGCGACCGCGTGGAGGTATTTGGACCTCCGGAGTTCGTTGATGAAATGCTTGTAGCTGGCGCACGTTTTAACGAGCAATTTTCTGACGGCCGTTTCGGTGTGACCGATGTCCACCAGCAGGCCCGCTACGCTGAGCTTGCCGGTAGCCTTTCGAGTGAGCAGATTGCGCACGTTGCCCAGGTCGAACGCCTTGAGCATGATTCAGGATACGAAAGCGAGTTGGATGTTGCACCGGTGCCAAAACCGGAACTTTGATGGTTGGGAACAGGCTGCTTTGGAGAGCGTCATGCTGGTTTTTTACGGGGTGACAGCTGCGCCGGTATGACGCTCTACCAGGGCAGCCTGTTTTGTTTGCTAAACGTTTCTATCAATGATTGAAAACTGCAACCTGCTAATTTGCATTGCACTTTTTATATATTGAAACTCGACAAATGCAGCAGGGTGCCATTGCGGGTTCAGCTGGTATGTATCCCAACCAGATAAACCAGTTCCCATTAATTCTAATGTCCCTTTTGAAAAAATTGGCTCACCTAATATCTTATGTACTTCCTCCTGAACAGTCATTCCATTAAACGGGCTTGGAAGTTCCATTTCATAAACGGGTTGATTGGTTTCTGCGCTATTGCTTAGGGAAATATATATAACTTCAAATCGCTGGGTTTCAGGCCAGAATATCAATTCAACTCCGGGAACCGGCTCGATCTCTAATGACTCTCCATCTTCGTACAGATCTTGAAGTGGGAGGTTTTCTATTACCCCATTGGCAATTAGA
>JAOZVT010000349.1 GCA_025869455.1 Prosthecobacter sp. | reverse complement strand
GTAGGCCGGGACGGTGATCACGGCCCGGGAGACGGGTTGTTCCAAAGCACGCTCGGCGATGGCTTTCAGCCGTTTCAAAATATCCGCCGAAACCTCCACGGGGGACTTGCCGAGCTGGCGCAGATCATAAGGCGGCTGCCAGCCCCCTTCCCCTGGGCGACGCCCGATCAGGCGCTTCACGCTGGTGACTGTACGCCGAGGTTCCAGGGCGCGTTTGCGCAAAGCTGCCGCGCCGATCAGGAGACTGCCATCGTCACTGTAGTTCACGGCAGAAGGTGTCAGCCGCTGACCATCTTCATCAGCTAGCAAGATGGGAAAACCACTGTCCACCACTCCGACGAGGGAATTGGTGGTGCCGAGGTCAATGCCAAGGATGGGGGAAAAATCAGGCATGTCTTTCCCCCTCATAGCCACGCCTTTAGGGAAATGACAAGGAATCGTTGCGTCACCAGCATTGCCAAAACGCATCATCTCTGTCAGCATTGACCTCATGCAGACCATCATGACCCCCCTCTCTGAAGGCAAAAGCCTGTCCGAAGCGCAAGTGCGTGAAGCCGCCGCCTTTCTGGTGGACGAGCATGAATCTGCTGAAGCCAAGGCCAACTTTCTGCGCACAATGGCCAAAAAGGGTGAAACCCCAGCGGAAATCGCCAGCTTTGTACAGGAATTTCTACGTCTGGCCGTGGACCCCGGCCTAGACCGTAACAAACTGCCGGGTCCCATGCTGGACGTGGTGGGCACGGGCGGTGACAAGCTGCATCTCTTCAATGTCTCCACCACCGCCATGTTCATCCTGGCCGCAGGCGACGTGTGCGTGACGAAACACGGCAACCGCGGCGTGACCAGCAAAGCCGGTGGAGCCGATGTGCTGGAGGCCCTGGGCATCCGCATTGATCTGCCAGTGGACCGTGTGGCCCGTGGCATGGAAACCATCGGCCTAGGTTTCTTTTTTGCCCCGCTCTACCATCCTGCCTTCAAGGCCGTGGGAGAAGCGCGGAAAATCCTGGCCACGGAAGGGCAGCGTTCCATCTTCAACCTCCTCGGCCCTTTGCTCAACCCAGCCCGGCCCGACTACCAGCTCCTGGGCGTTTTTGACCCCGCCCTGACACGCTCCTTTGGTGAGATCCTCCAGACTCTTGGGCGCAAAGCCGCCTGGGTCGTCCATGGCACCACGAAAAAAGGCGGCATGGATGAGATGTCCACTCTCGGCAAAAACCACGTCTGTCATGTCCGCGATGGCAGTCTGACCGACTTAGAGATCGACCCCTCCAACCTCGGGTTTGGCAAAGCCGATCTGGAAGACCTAGTCGGCGGAGATGCCCGTGAAAATGCCGCGATCATCGAAGGCATCCTCGATCACACCCTCAAAGGTCCCAAACGCGACATCGCTGTCCTGAATGCCGCTGCTGGCTTCGTCATCACTGGTAAAGCCGCCGACCTCGCCGAAGGCAAAGAACTCGCCGAATCCCTGCTCGACCGTGGTGCCGCCCACGTGAAGATGCGCGCCATGCGGGACTGGTGCTGAGTGGGGTGGCTAGTTCCTTTCACAGCCCCTTAGAAATTCCATCAACGAGGCAGAAAAGTCAGTCAGGAGGGAAGAGTCCAAAACGTTGTTCAGCCTTGCGGATGAGAAGTCGGCGAGGATGATTCAGCCTGAGCAAAGTCAGAGTGGCTCGTCCCTTCGCTGACCTTCCCTCCAATCTCACCCCAAACCACTTAAAGTGATCCGCCCACACATCTTTTCGCGGATGAAACAAGGGCACTATTTCTCCATTGCTAGTATCTTTTGCAGAGATGCGATCTGATTTATGAAGATTGCACCCTGGACAGGCAAGCGCCAGATTCCCAAGTATCGTTTTTCCCCCATGAACCTTCGGCAAGATGTGTTCAATGTGGAAAGATGCACCCTGTAAAGACTGGCTCATCTGGCAGAACTCACAGCGATATTTCGCCCTCTGACGCACCTTGACTGCCAGTGATGTGGGCACACTCATGCAGGCTGCCGACCAAGTAATTGTAGCGCTTGAGCACGGATCAATGAGACATTCTCACTCCATTCTACTAGCGCTGCGAGCTCTCGCTTTTCCAAAGCCGTCAGTTCGCCATCATTGTTGCGATCCATCAACGTCTGCAAGCGCTTGGCCGTCTTCTTTGGGAGCGAAAGGCGCCCAACAGATGCGACCCAAGACTTCGGTGCCGAAATGACTGCTTCCATGGCTTTTATTATCCCTCGAAGACGCTTCGTTGTCAATGTGGGCGATTCCACCCAGGATCTCACTCTCCTGCTGGATTGCAGTTGAGGCTGGGGCTGGGCGGAGTATGTCTGCTCTCCCCTCCATCCATGACTGACCTTTTGCGCCATCCTCTCTGGGAAGCCGATTCCCTGGGGTCTCCTTTGCCTGACAATGAATTCGGCGTCAGTGTTTCATTGCCGCTGTGGTCTCATGTGGTGGGTTATGAAGAGGGTGACCAGGAGATCATCTCGAAATTCCGCTCAGGTTACCCACGCTTTTGCTGCCCACCGGCCATCAGCACCTTGTTTGAAAAAGCGGAAGCAGAAATCGCCCAGGAAGGCGAACGCTGCATCGTTTTCCCACGTCTGATCCATGCGCAACGCTGCCTGGAATTCATCGCCCGAGACAGCTTCTCTGGCAGAGCCCAAGAATGGAGTGCCCAAAATCTAGGTGTGGCCGTCTTTCCTGCTGAAGCCTATGTCAAAGCCCGCCGCTTCTGGCGCTTCTGCGGTGAGGTGGTGAGTACACGACAGGCCTGCCACGTGTTAGGCCAGACCAGCAGCGGGGTCACCGAGGCTGAAGGCCAAGCTGCCAGTGCCGCCATCCACCAATGCTTAGCGGATCTAGCGGGGCAACAGCCTGAAGATGTCTTCCTTTTTCCCTCTGGCATGGCCGCTAATTTTGCCGTGCATCGCATGCTGACCACGCTTTTCCCTGAACGCAAAACGGTACAACTGGACTTTCCCTATGTGGATGTTCTGAAACTTCAGCAGACCTTTGGTCAAGGTGCCCACTTCCTACCGATGATCCAGGACAGTGAGTATGATGAGCTGAGCACCCTGCTGAAGCAGGAAAAGATCTCCGGGATTTTCTGCGAAGCCCCCAGCAATCCCATGCTCCGCTGCGTGGATCTGGAACGATTGCTGGCCATCCGCGAGGAAACGCAACCGGGGGTGCCCATCATCATTGATGACACCATCTCCACCGTCGTCCATGCGGATGCCTGTCGCGTGGCGGATGTAGTGACGAGCAGCCTAACCAAGAGTTTTTCTGGTGCTGGAGACATCCTGGCCGGCAGTGTCATCCTGAATCGCTCATCCCCCCATCACGCAGCGTTTTCAGCTTTCCTCAAAGCCCACGCGGACCACCAACTGTGGTGTGAGGATGCTATGACGTTGGAAGAAAACTCGCATGACTTTGTCCAACGCGCCGAAACCATGAGCCGCAATGCCTTGGCTCTGGCTGACCATCTGAGCGCGCATCCTCAAGTCGAGCGTGTGTGGCATGCCAAATATCAGGGGGGTCCAGGCTACGAATATGTGCGGCGGAAAGAGGGTGGTTACGGCTGCCTCTTTTCCTTCCTCCTGAAGGATGCGGCAACAACCAGTGCCCGCTTTTACGATGCCCTCCGCGTCTGCAAAGGACCCAGCTTAGGCACTAACTTCACCCTCGTCTGTCCCTACACCTTGCTTGCCCACTATGAAGAGCTGGACTGGGCAGAGAGCTGCGGCGTGCCGCGTTACCTCATCCGCGTATCTGCTGGATTGGAAGACATCGAGGATTTGATCGCCCGATTTGACGAAGCCCTCAAAGCCTAAAAAAGCGCAGCACCGTTGCCGATGCTGCGCTTGGGGGTTGGGGTTTTTAAGCCGATCGAGCCTTACTGGACTTGGATCTGGCGGGGTTTCGCGGCTTCCTTCACAGGAAGCTTGAGCGTTAGCACACCATCTTCGAGGTTGGCCGTCAGTTTGTCTTCATCCACGGGGGTGTTCACTCGCAGACGGAGTTGATAACCCACGGTGGAAAGTTCGCGATGAAGCGCCTTCCAGCCTTCAGGTGTGGAAGTCTGTCGTTCGCCACGGATGGAGAGGATCTTATCCTCGAGGTCAATTTTGACATTGCCCTTCGTGACGCCTGGCAATTCGACACGGACCTCAAAGGCTTCCGTATTTCCTGTGACCGTGTAGAGCGGTTTTTGCAGGGTTTCAGTGACGCCAACGCTAGGAGTGGCTTGGGTAGAAGGAGAGCAGCAAGTTGCATTCATAGTGATAAAAAGAGGAGAGGATTTAAGAAAGGAGCGGGGTGGCGGGCACCCACACTCGTGTGAATTGGAGGTTAGTTGACTGCGATCAGCTTGGGTTTGCGCTCTTCCAGTTTCGGCAACGTGACCGTGAGGATACCGTCTTCCAGCTTCGCCACAATGGCGTCGCCTTTGACATTTTCCGGCACCGAAACGGAGCGGCTAAGACTGTAAGACTGCTCTTTTTCACCGTCTTTTTCGCGGCGTTCGGCAGAGACGGTCAGCAGACGGTCCTGGACCTCCACCTTCACGTCTTCTTTCTTCACGCCGGGCAGTTCAAAGCGAGCGTAGTAATTGTCTTTGTCCTCATAGACATCTGTGGCGAGTCGGCCACTGGCTGCCCCAGGGAGGAATTCACCCAAGAGCTGCCCCACTGCTGGGAATCCGGTTAAAGGATGACGCAGCCACTGATCAAAGTCGGCAACGCGGCCGAGGTCAAAGGAGGGTGTGAATCGTGTGAGTTTCATAGCTTTAGATTGAGTTTGGAGTTCTGTTTGAATGTTGTCGTCAGACGCCCTCTAAGAGGTGCATTGAACGTGCCAAGCTATATTTTCGAGACACAACTCATTGGTAATGAACTCATTAAATAGGATATCCACTTTTACCCCCCTAAAACAGTAATGCCATATTGGCTTATATATGGACAAAATGAGAATCCAATAGCGCCTTATTGACACTTTGAAATCATCAAGAAAAAGCCCCGAACCTCAGGCAGAGATTCGGGGCCTTTTCAAAGGTGATTGGACGCTAGCTCATGACGGGTTGCCAGCGGCCGCAGCGGCTTTCTTTAGCGCCTTCTCTTTCATTCGGATGTTCAGGAACTCGACAAGGATCGAGAAGGCCATGGCGAAATAGACATAACCTTTCTGGAAGTGAACCTGAAAGCCTTCGGCGATCAAGGTGGTGCCGATGAGCAGTAGGAAGGACAGGGCCAGCACTTTAACAGTAGGATGCTGACTGATGAAGTCGCTGACCGTCCCGGCAAAGATCATCATGAAGCCCACGGCCATCATGACAGCGATGATCATGACCATGATGTGGTCCACCATGCCCACGGCGGTGATGACGGAGTCCAGGGAAAAGACGATGTCCAAGATGGCGATCTGCACCAGGATGGCCCCGATGGCGCGCCTGCCACTGCCAGCGGCGGGCTCTTCCTCATGAATGCCTTCCACCTTGTGATGGATCTCCTTCGTGCTTTTCCAAAGCAGGAACAGCCCCCCGGAAATGAGGATCAAGTCCTTGCCTGAAATCTCCTGGCCGAAGACAGCAAAAAGTGGGTCTTTGAGCTGCATGACCCAGGTGATGGATAGCAGCAGCAGGATGCGTGTCACCATGGCAAAAGCCAGGCCCAAAAACCGCGTGCGAGGCCGATCCGCGACGGGCACCCGATCCACCAGGATGGAAATGAAGACGATGTTATCAATCCCCAGGACGATCTCCATGACAGTCAATGTCGCGAGAGCAACCCAGGCCTCCGGGCTGGAGATCCAGGACATGTCAAACATGTTTACAGCGAGCAATGGGGAAAGGTCCATAAGGGCGGGGATGCTAGCGCAGGTTATGCCAAGGGCAAAGTGCGGAGAGGCGATTGGAAATAAAGACAAATTGTGTAACGCAGCTTTTTCAATCACGAAACTGTGGCTTGGAACAATCATTCCCTCTGCATGAGCATCTTGGGGCGCTAATCCACATTTGAAGATTTGCGATTCATTGGCGGATCACGTTAGTCTGAAACCATGAACCGCGATGCAACCCCTACCCCCACTGAGACCCTACGCGGGCTGGTGGAGCGTGTGGTGTATCACACGGAAGATACGGGCTACTGCATCTTGAAGGTGCTGCCACAGGGGCGTCGCGAGGCCGTCAGCCTCATAGGCAAAGCCCCGCGAGTGGTCGCGGGGGAACAGTTTGAGGCGGAAGGTCAGTGGGAAGCCACGCGGGATTACGGCCAACAGTTCAAAGCAACCACTCTCAAGCTGACACGACCTGACTCCAGCGAGGGCATCGTCAAGTATCTAGGCAGTGGCTTGATCGACGGCATCGGCCCGGCCTATGCCAAGCGTCTGGTGAAGAAATTCGGCAAAGGCATCTTCGAGATCATCGAGAATGAATCGGCGAAACTCGAAGGCGTGGAAGGCATCGGCAAAAAACGGCGGCAGGAAATTCGGGAATCCTGGATGAAGCAAAAGTCGGTGCATAACATCATGCTGTTTCTGCATCAGAACGGCATCAGTTCATCACGTGCCCTGCGCATCCATAAGACCTATGGAGAGGAAGCTCTCTCGATCCTGACCACCAATCCGTATCGGCTTGCCCAGGACATCCAGGGCATCGGTTTCAAAACGGCGGATGGCATCGCGCATCAAATGGGGGTGGCCGAAGATGCTCCTGAGCGCCTCCGCGCAGGCCTCTTGCACGTGCTGGAAACAGCCGCCAGCAGCGGACATTGCTGCCTGCCAGAAGTCAAAGTGGCCGAACAAACGATTCAACTGCTCGGCTGCACGCAACAGCTCATTCAGCCGCAAATAGAACTGCTGATTGGCAGTGATGAACTGGAGCGTCATGCGCTCAATGATCAGGCCGTTCTGTACCTGCCTTACTTGCGGGCTGCGGAACAGAGCGTCGCCACCGCCATCGGTGCGCTGACGATGTTTCCCGCTGCCTACCCCAAGATGAATCAAGAGGCGGCTCTAGTCAGCGCCGCTCATGAGACCGGGAAAGTGCTGGCTGAGAGCCAACAACGGGCAGTGAAAGAGGCGCTGAACCACCGCTGCCTCATCATCACGGGAGGCCCGGGCGTGGGAAAGACGACCATCCTCCGCACCATCCTGACCATCCTAGGCACACATAAGGTCAAGATGACCCTGGCCGCCCCCACCGGACGTGCCGCCAAACGCCTGAATGAAAGCACGGGGCTAGAGGCCAAGACTCTGCATCGTTTGTTAGAATATCAAGGACTCGGGGCCTGGGGCCGTCATCGCGGGAACCCACTGACGGGTGACCTTTTTGTGGTGGATGAATGCTCCATGCTGGATACACCGCTGATGGCCCAGTTCCTTTCAGCCTTGCCCCAGGGTGCCCATCTCCTTTTAGTGGGGGACGCAGATCAGCTCCCCTCCGTCGGCCCCGGCATGGTGCTGAATGACCTCATTTCCAGTGGCAAAGTTCCCTGTGTACACCTCACAGAAATCTTTCGTCAGGCCGCCACCAGCCGCATCATCACCAGCGCGCATGAGATCAATCGCGGGCGCATGCCGGATCTGAAACCGCAGCGTGACAGCGACTTCTTTTTCCTGGAAACCCAATCCGCCGAGGAAACACGAGATCTCATCGTGCAGCTAGCCCACCTGCGGTTGCCGGCCAAATACAAGTTCGACCCGATTCAGGACATCCAAGTTCTGACACCGATGAATCGCCACAGTTTAGGCACGCATAGCCTCAATGAAGCAATGCAAGCGGCACTCAATCCGGCGCATGAATTGAAATACGAACTGGAGCGTTTTCAGACAACCTATCGGGTGGGGGACAAAGTCATTCAAACGCACAACAACTACGACAAGGAAGTCTTTAATGGAGACATTGGCCACATCGTCAGCATTGAGACTGATCCGCTAAAAATGTGCGTGCGTTTTGATGGGGATCGACTGGTGGAGTACGAACCCGGTGAACTGGATGAGCTGCAATTGGCCTACGCCCTCACCATTCATAAAAGCCAGGGCAGCGAATTCCCCTGCGTAATCATTCCCGTCAGCACCCAACATTACGTCCTGCTGGAGCGCAGCCTCATTTACACAGCCATCACCCGAGCACGCAAACTGGTCGTCCTGGTGGGTGATCCGCGTGCCTTGAGCATGGCCATCGGCAAACAGGAAAGCCGCAAACGCTGGACAGGCCTGCGCGAGCTGCTCTGAGCCTTACTGCCCGCTAGGCTGGTAGCCGTCTGAGGCAGTAACCTTGCTGAGAAACTCTCCCACCAAGAATAAGGAACCCGTCACCAGCACGGTTTCTGGAAACTGCTTGGCGGATTCATACGCATCATCCAAATCACGTGCCTCCATCCATTCCGCGTCTTCCACCGCTTCATTGAGGGCTTCGGTGAGAGCTTCCACCGTCACGGATCGGGGAGATTGAAACGGCGTCAAAATCCACCGTTCGGCGATTTCCGCCAAGGGCCACATGACATCCACCAAGTCTTTACCTGTGGCTCCGCCAAAAATGATGGTGGCTTTCTTACCACTGAACTCCGTCTTCCAGGTCCAGGCCAAGGCCAAAGCCGCGTCTCCATTGTGCGCCCCATCCACGATGACGCGCCCTTCTTCCAATTGGTGAAAGCGTCCAGCCCAATGCACATCCTGGAGCGCGGCTTCCAGAACCACGGAGGGTACACGTATGCCCACCTCTCGGAGAGCTTCCATAGCTACCGCCGCATTCCAGGCCTGATGTGGCCCCATGAGGCCTAACTTCACGTTCGTCAATGGCGCGTCCACGATCGTCAATTCACATTTCTGCGCCCTAGCTGTCTGCTGGATCACCTTCAGCACCGCCTCATCCTGAGGAGCCGTGACCACCGGCACGCCGGGCTTGATGATGCCTGCCTTTTCAGCCGCTATTTTATCCAAAGTCCCGCCTAGCTGCTCCTTGTGATCAATGCCAATGCGCGTGAGCACACTCACTTCGGGGGTTATTGCATTCGTTGCATCCAGACGCCCGCCCAGTCCGGTTTCTAGAACCACCCATTCAGTGCCACGCTGACGGAACCAATTCAGAGCGAGCACCAGCGTGATCTCAAAAAAAGTCGGATGCGGATCCCAATCTACCACTAGTTTGCGGATTTTAGTCAATCCCGCTTCCAATTCTTCATTGGTGATTTCCCGCTCTGTATCGCGAATGCGCTCGTTGAACCGAATCAAATGCGGCGAGGTAAACAGACCCGCTTTGATGCCCGATTCCTTCAAAATGGCGTGCATAAACGCACAGGTACTGCCTTTGCCATTGGTCCCTGCCACATGGATAAACTTCATTCCTTCCTTGGGCAAAGACATGGCCTCTAGCAACTTTTGCACATTCTCGAGCCCGAGTTTGATGCCGTAAAGTTGCGTGGTGTAGAGCCAGTCTAGAGAAGGAGTGGACATGTGTAGAAATCAAACCAGCTTTTGCCGTTTTAGCAGCTAGGTTTTTCAGTTTTTCCAAACTCGTGTCCCAAGACCGCTAGGGCTGAAACCGTGGCGGTTTCCGCTCGCAAAATCAAAGGCCCCAGCGTCACGGGGATAAAACCATTTTCCTGGGCCAGCCTCTCTTCTCCTGGGGTAAAATCCCCTTCGGGACCAATGGCGATGCACGCTTCTTGAAACCCCGCCGTGATATCATGCAGTGTGCGACTGTGTTCACTCAGCGCAGGCAAGATTTTCAACATGCCCGCTGGCAAATCAGCCAGCACCTGGGCAAAAGGCCGAGGTTTTTCCAGTCGTGTCACAAACGGCGTGTGGCATTGCTTTGCAGATTCGATCATGTGGCGCTGCCACTTGCCCATCTTCTTTTCCAAATGTTCGCCAGAAAGATGCACCACCGTACGCTCGGTGAGGATGGGTTGAATGCTTGTGGCCCCTAGCTCCACCGCTTTCTCCAGCAGCCACTCAAAGGGTTCCGCCTTGATCATGGCAGGCAGCAAATGAATGCGATGAGGCAAAGGCGCGTGCTGTAGTAAATCAGTGATGCGCAAACTAACGCTGGTCTTGCTCACAGACGTGATCTCCGCCTGGGCCACCCGGCCAGCTCCATCAAAGACCTCCACCGCATCCCCCACCTGGCGACGCAGCACCCGGGCACAATGGGCAGCTTCATCCCAACTCAGAGTCAGAGTGTCAGGCTGCCAAGCGGTGGTCGGAAGATAAAAACGGCTGAGAGACATGGCCGCAATGTGCCTAGCGATGAGACACGAGCAAACGAGTTGGCAAATCAGGCTTACATACGCAGCGCAATCACTTTCTCCGTATCCCGTGCATACAAAATGCCATCGGCAAAGGCTGCATGGCTACGGTGACTGGAGCGCAAAATCTGAGAAGCCGACAGTTGCTCAAATTTATCCGGGGTTGCCTTCACGATCCACAGTTCCCCCTGCTCCGTCAGCACCAGCAGCTTATCCCCCACGCAAAGCAGCGTGCCGCCAGGAACTCCAGGCGAGTTCCAGCAGACCTTGCCGGTAGCGACTTCGATACAGCGCAGCGTCTGCCCTCTTTCCTGCCGTCCATCAAATCCGTAGAGGTACCCATCCCGGTACACAGGCGTGCTGTAATGGCAGTCCATCACATCCTGTTTCTCCCAGAGGGTCGTGAAAGTGGGTTCCTGCATGGGAGCAATCTTGAGCAAATGAGCCCCCACACCATAACCCGCCGATACAAACCAGCGTCCATCTCCACAAGGCACGGGCGTCGCGGCATTCACAGAAGCCTCCATGCTGGAACGAAGCGGCAGGGACCCCAACACAAACCCCGACTCTGGATTCACCAACCAAAGTTGGTTACGCATCCATGCCAATACCGTATCCCCCAGCTTAACAGGGGATGCGTAACCCGCCTCATCATCCACACTGTTCCACGCTAGTTTTCCTGTTCCAGCGTCCAGAGCAATCAAACCCGCAGGCTTGTCCGCCAAACTGCCACCTGCCGCGATGATGACCTTGTCTCCCACCACCAGGGGCGAAGGCGCACGGCCAAAGAAACCCTGCTGCGAGTTCACCGCCGAGGCCGTGTCATAAGCCCAAATTTCCTTGCCCGTTTCCAAATCCAACGCCGTCACCCTTCCCTCTGGGCCATGCGTGAAGACCCTGCCGCCAGCCAACGAGGGCACCGCACGTGGGCCATTGTCGAAACCGAAGCTGTCCACATAATCCGTCACGTAGGTGCTGCGCCAGAGAACCTTGCCTGTTTTTGCTTCCAAAGCCTCCGTGGTCATGTCACTGCCTTCCCGGTGAAAGAGGATCACTTTCCCACCACTCACCACCGGCCCAGCAAACCCTGAACCCACGGACTTTTCCCAGAGCTGTTCAGGTTCCGCCTTGAAGGGCTCTTTCAGAGCAGGTTCTGAAGGATCCGCCACAGCATTGCGCTGAGGTCCCAAAAACTGCGGCCAGTCAGCTGCCAACAACATGGTAGAACTAATTCCAGCGAGGAAGAGAGGAAAGAAAAGGAACCGCATGGTCAAACATACGCCGCCACACGGTCTCGCCATCACAAAGGTGGCCGAAAGAACGGGCTCATGTCTGGGGTGACTGATCGGGCCGAAAATCACGATTCGCCTGAAAACCCACACCACGGGTTGGCATTTTGAATTCACCTATTGGCAAAAAAATGATTTTTGAGCGTTATTTTGTGAACAACGTCCTGCTTTGAGCGTCAATTCCTGACTCAAGTGACCTGAGAATGGACGTATTTAGCAATTCTTCCGCCTGGGGGCTTGACTTCCTCCGCGCCAGTTGCTTCAAGAGTTGTTCGACTAAATCATCATGCCTGCCTTTCTCAGAGCCCACGATAAAGGGGTGGAGTACTCACTCGAGGACTTCACTCTCCTGGGCCGTAGCCCCGACGCCACCATTCGCCTCACAGATGCCGGGGTGTCACGGCAGCACGCCACCATCCGCCGGGATGGTAATCTTTTTTGGGTTTCTGACTTGGGCAGCGCCAATGGCAGCTTCGTCAATGACGTGGCCGTGACCACCGCGCGTGCTTTGCGCCACGGAGACCGCATCCAGCTCGGCACCTGCGTTTTCATCTTTGAAACCGACGAAGGTGACCATGCCAACAACACCGGAAGTGGTACGCAGATGTTGCACACCATCGCCCTGCCCATGCGCACGGTGAAGGCGACTCTGCTGGTCGGAGACCTGCGCAATTTCACCAGCATTTCAGCCCGACTCAGTGCCGAACAGGTGGCCACCATGCTGCGGGAGTGGTACGCAGACTGCGAACGCATCCTGAAACCTCGTGGGGCCATCATTGATAAATTCATTGGCGATGGAGTCTTCGCCTACTGGGTCGGAGACAGCGATGAAATCCGCACCCAAGCCACGGAAGCAGCCCGTCTGCTCAGCAGCCCCGAAGCCAGCGAATCCCCCGTGCGTAAAATGATGCGCGACGAGATGGACATGGAAGTCTATTGCCACGTCGGCTTGAATATCGGTGATGTAGCCCTCGGTGCCATGGGCCGTGGCGTCAATACAGCCGTCGGTGAGTCCGTGAACGTGACCTTCCGTATCGAAAGCCTGACCCGCAAACTCCAGGTACCCGTTTTAGCCGGATCTTCCTTTGTGGATGGCTGGGTGGACGGACTCAAGGAATACAAGAACGTCGGCATTCACCCGGTCAAAGGCCAGCCCGAGCCCGTGGAAGTGTACGCCCTTGTCGAAAGCAACCCGGTGCTGAGTTAAGCCCGGCGGTGTCTTAAAGACTCCACCGCTGGAGTCTTCACTTCACCACGCTCACAGGGGTGCCTGTCTGCACCCATTCATAAAAGAACCGTGCTGGATTTCCTTCTGTCAAAGGCACCCGAATGCAACCGTGCGAGGCCGGATAGGCAGGTACACTGGTGAATCCGTGCACAAAGATGTTTCCATTGATCTGCACGCTCCAGGGCATGGGAGCATCATTGTAAAGGCTGGAGCGATGCATCTTAGCTCGGTAAGGTCCGGCTTTGAATTCACCAGCCGGAGTGCGTCCATTCTTCCCAGAGCTGATGCGTGTGACCAAGACCCGACGCTCTCCCTGCCAGCCTTCCAGCCGCTGTTTGCCTAAGTC
>JAOZVT010000348.1 GCA_025869455.1 Prosthecobacter sp. | reverse complement strand
ACTACTCAGAGCTGCGCCTGTCGCATAAAATATCGTATTACTCAAACCGATCGAAGGTGTCGCACGACGATAGAGGCTAAGCTGAGTGGTAATCTTTTGGGTAGGTTTGTAATAGGCTCCCACCGAAAAAGTCGGCGTTGCAATGGACTCCCCTCCTTCGATTTCACGATACTCTCCAGACAATAAACCCGTGATTCCCACTTTTTCTGTCATCGCCCAGTTGAAACGCAATCCAAGACTGAAGGCATCTTGGGAGAGGCTCGTGTCTTGCTCCAAATGCTCATAGTTTAATCCTAACCCAAGCCTGACTTTGGGAGTAATAGCATAATCAATATAGGATCCCGCAGACAATTTATCAAAGCTATTAAAGGTATCATACCCCATGATATTATACCCAATATCACCACCAATACTCGTCTTGGGCGAAATATCGTAACTGCCAGCCAGCTTCACATTAAAGACGTCTGAAGTGACCAGTCCGCCAACTTCCACACTACCACCTTCATTTTTAGCGTAACTAGCAGTCAATGCCACACGACTATGAGATCCATTAAGACCGAGGGAAGCACTCACTGCATGATTGATCACATCATCAATTGTATCCTCAGAGAACCAACGAAACTCAGGCGCGTAACGCAATTGAAAATCCAGACCGTACCCTGGCTGACCATAACTTAAAGTGCCGTATGGACTGACGGAGTATACGCTCGTCTCATCTTCACTTCCCCGTGAACTCATTCGGAAATTCGTATCGTATTCCCAGCCAGCCGTCATTCCATATTTAAAGGCCCAGGCACTTTGATCCATGGATTTTTGGGCAATGTCTTCCATGCCACTCCACCATGTATCTTCGCCACCAGCAGCCGATGTCGAAATAGCATCCGGTGCAGCTTCACGATTTCTCCTCTGGACTTGTCCATCCAGTGCGAGTTCATAGGGATTGGTCGCCGTAGATTGCCCAAGTTGACGGACAGGAGTCTGTTCCTGAGCCTGAATAAGATTGCTCGAAATAGCAACCAAAGAAATGCCAAAGAGCCAAAAACAACGTGAATTGTAAGTCGTGAGTCTCATTTGATTTATGGGGGGGGATTGTAATTGATACTGAAAGAAAACACATCATCAGGACAATGTGTCCCTCGCCTATGAGAAACTAATTTGTTTCGGGAGATGCCGTGATCGTATCTCGTGTATTCGAGCCGCTATCGACAATCAGACTACCTGATGACGAGCCATCAGCAGCAGTGATTGTTACTCCTGCCCCCGCATTTGTAAGCGTTGTATTAATATTGGAGATCAGCGCAGTAAGGGCAGCCCCCTCAGAGGATG
>JAOZVT010000347.1 GCA_025869455.1 Prosthecobacter sp. | reverse complement strand
ATGAGCCACCAAGCCCTGAATGTGGGTAATGTTTGGAAAGTGGCCAAACCGAACGGGGGCATCAGCACTGACGACTTTTTTTGCGCAGGAGGCCAACCCGAAGGCGGAAAGAGAGGTGATGAAATGTCTGCGGTTCATAGGTGTGGGGGAGTGAGGTTTATTTTGAATCATTGTTGGTTAGAAAGCTTTCAGACTGATCTCTAAGTAGGCAAAGTCGGTGTCTTGGGTCCGCCCCTGATTGCGGGTGAAGTCACCCGGTGTGAAGTGGGCGTAACCCAGAATGGCCTCCATCTTCGGTGTCACCTGCCAGCGGATGCGGCCATCGAATTCATGACCGATCATGCTGCCACTCTGGCCTTGTTTATCTCGGAGATTGACCCCAGAAGCACGGTCCGTATCGCTGGCTAACCAGTAGAAACTGTAGCCCAGATCCAAGCGCACTTTTTTGGATGGTGTCAGTTCCAAACGAGCCTTCGGTGTACTGATGTTTTCAAAGACAATGTAGTCATTGGCCGACCACGGACGACCAAACCCAAAGAAGCGCTCAAAGCGGTTGTCCTCCTGATCATTCGGATCCGAGTCGCCGCTGGCGTATCCGTAGAAGAAGCTGAGACGTGGCTTCCATGCCTGCTGGAAAGTGTAACCCACCTCCACATTCCCCGCATAAGCCTGCATGTCTCGACTGCCGCTCTTACCGAATTGATAAACGAGGTCGAAGTCGTAATCGAACCCACTTTTGCCAACTGTGCCATAGCCTCGCAAGCCGGGGGAATGCACGAGCCGCTCCTCCACATTATCATAGGCTTTTAGATTCAGTGCTAGGTAGTACGGCTCCAGGGTGATGATGTCTGACCAGCGCCGCCAGTGGCCGATGGCGGCATACATCCACTGCTGCTTGACCGGGCGATCCCAGCCATAAAGTAGGCGCTGCATCGGCTGAACGGCCAGCAGGTCTAGCTGCCAGTCATTGCTCTCCTGTCCGATGGCTCCCTGGAAGCCTAGGAAGGTATTCGCCGTGTTCCGCCACTGATTGTTACCAATCAGGCGACGGTCCAAAAACTCGAAGTTATGAATCCCGTAACGGATGCTAACGGGTCGTGAATTACCCAGGTCATCTTGCGGCAGGAGATGGTCGAAATATAGCTCGGCATACGCGCGAATGAGCTGGAACTCATTGATGTCCCGGTTGTCCCGTGCGTAGTCACTGTTATAGCGACGGGAGTCTTCCACCTCGATCGCAAAACGAAAAGGGTCCAGCACGTCATGCACCGCCACATAAGCGCGGGTACGGTGCAGCAGAGGCTGATCCAGTTGTGCATTTGCACGGCGGAGATCGTCGTCCCGGTATTCATACCGGAACCGATAGTCCAGGCCGATGTCCAGCCAGTCAGCATTTTTCAGCATCTCCCATCCGCTGTCGGGAGCATGACTGGCGTATTTCGGCAGATCAGGATCACGGGCCGTGCTGTAGCTCTTCGGTGCGCGGTAGTAGCTCTCTTTTTTGGCATCAGCACTGAAGGCCGATACGGTCTGCAAGAGGGCCGTGCCCACTAAGATGTTCTTCCAAAGCCCAGACGTTCTGTTCGATAGCAGGGAATACATGGGGAGGGGGGATTAAAGTTAACTCGACAGTTTTCCGGCGCGCCCAATTCCGTCCGCGCCACCCCATATTCCTATCGTTCTTAACTATATTGGTCAAGTAGGAATTAGATAAGCTTTTTCAAGACGGTTGTTTTCAATCCGAAAATGGCTATTCTCACCTCCCCCATGCCCCGAGTTCACATCAAAACCTATGGCTGCCAGATGAACGAACGCGATACCGAGCAGGTATCCCAAATGTTCGTCGAGCGCGGCTACACCATGACCGCTACCGATACGGATGCGGACGTGGTCTTGATCAACACCTGCTCCGTCCGTGATCAGGCCGAGCAAAAGGCCATCGGTAAAATGGGCATGGTTCGCCGTCGGCGGACACCTTTGGTCACGGGTTTCATGGGCTGCATGGCACAGAGCCGTGGCAGCGAGCTGGTGGATAAAACGAAGGTGGACCTTGTCGTCGGCACCCAGAAATATCACCGCGTGGTGGACTATGTGGATGAAATCATCCGTGCCAAAGAAGCGCGCATGATGGATGAAGAGCGCTTTTCCATCGTGGATATCGAGGAAGAGACCGCCAGCCAAAACGCCATCCGCGACCACACCCTGAAGGAAAACCAAGGAGCCGCCTTTGTCAGCATCATGCAGGGCTGCAACATGAAGTGTACCTTCTGCATCGTCCCCTACACACGCGGCAGTGAGCGTGGACGCCCGATTGCGGACATCGTAGAAGAAGTGCGCCGCCTTGCCGACAAAGGCGTGAAAGAGATCACCTTGTTAGGCCAGATCGTCAATCTGTACGGTCGCCATGAGTTCCCTGTGGTGGATGGGAAAAGCCCCTTTGTGCAACTCTTGGAAGCCGTGCATGAAGTTCCAGGAATTCAGCGCATCCGCTTCACCAGCCCGCATCCGATTGGCTACAAAAAAGACCTCATCGAAGCCTTCACTTACCTGCCCAAACTGGCCGAGCACGTCCATCTGCCAGTCCAGAGCGGCAGTGATGAAATGCTGAAAAAGATGCACCGCCCGTACACTGCGGCCAAATTCACCGAGTTGGTGGAGCGCATCCGCGCAGCGCGGCCAGGCATCGCCGTAACCACCGACGTCATCGTCGGTTTCCCAGGCGAAACAGAAGAGCACTACCAGGAAACTTACGCGCTCTTTGACAAGCTGAAGTTCGAAAATGCCTTCGTTTTCCGCTACTCCAAACGCCGTGGCACCCCTGCTGCGGAAATGGACGAAGCCATTCAACTGAGCGAGCAGGTCAAAGAAGCCCGCAATCAAGACCTGCTGGCCCTGGTGAACAAACACGCTTGGACTAAGTATGAGGAACTGCTTGGGCAAGAGGTGGAAATCCTTTGCGAAGGCACCAGCAAGACCAACGAATCACGTCTCATGGGACGTACTCGGACCAATAAGATCGTCATCTTTGAAGGCAATCCAGACCGTCACATCGGCGAGATTTTCAAAGTCAAAATCTCCCATTACGAGAACTTCACTCTGTATGGAGATGTGGTGACCATGGAGTCCTGATCTCCTGGAACTACTCCAGAAAGAATCCCCTGATTACTTTTTCCCGCCGAATCCAAACAACCGCTTCAAAAACCCACCGCTAGACTTCGGTTTAGCATCGGAACGTGGAGCCATCGGTTGCAAGCTTCGGGTCGTACTTCCATCCGCTTTTAGAGGTTTAGGCTCTATCTCCATCTTGACTGAGACGGGGCTTCCCGGCCACCAAGCGGGCACCGCTGACTTGATCTCCTGCCAAAGCTCCGCACCTGGATGCCAGATCAAGGTCTCCGCCTGTATCAGCTTCTGCTCGATGAAAGCCTTCATCGCTTCATCGTCATACGGGCCGGCAGCAACGCCGTCGTTATTGTAATACCAGGTCATGGGGTTGGCCTCAGATCATACACGCAGGCATAGAGATCCGTCCAGATCCACTTTCAAGCGTGCCCAGGCTTGCGCTTGTGAATGCAGATGGAGTTGCCATCAGGATCCGTGATTAAAGCCATGTGACAAACCGGAGACTCAAATGGCTCCATGTAAATGTTTGCGCCCTTTTCGCGCAGCCACTTCATCGCTTCATCGAAGTCTTCTACTTCTAAAGCCACACCACCACCATCCTTACTGGGCTTCCAATCTCCACTCATATTGGTGATCGCCAGCACATGAGGCCCCACTTCGTATTCTACCCAGCTCGTTTTTTCATCTCCAAACACGCTAGAGGGAGTCAGGTTCAGCACCGTCTCATAAAACGTCCGTGCGCGTGCCATGTCTGTGACGCTGTATCCTGTGAAGGCAAATTCGGTGACTTTCAGCATAGGTTGGTTGGGTATTGACCTGAACTTCAGTACAATTAGGGCTAGATAGCAAGCCCGCAGAACCAAAAATAGACGCAAAAAAGGCTTCGAGGAAATTTCCTCGAAGCCTTTCAAAGGATTGCAAGGATCCGTTCGATTACGCAGCCTTAGCCACGGCTTCAACGATCTTCTGTGCAGCATCCGTCAGGCCATCAGCATTGGTGATGGCCAGTCCGCTAGATGCCAAAGTGGCTTTACCAGCGTCAACGTTGTTGCCTTCCAGACGCACGACCAGAGGGATGTTCAGGGACACTTCCTGCGCCGCGGCAATGATGCCGTTAGCAATGATGTCGCAGTCCATGATCCCACCGAAGATGTTCACCAGGATGCCCTTCACATTCGGATCTCCCAGGATGATTTTGAAAGCAGCAGTCACCTGCTCCTTCGTAGCACCACCCCCCACGTCCAGGAAGTTAGCTGGCTCACCACCGTGCAGCTTGATGATATCCATCGTGCTCATGGCCAGACCCGCACCGTTGACAAGGCAGGCAATGTTGCCATCCAGACCGATGTAGTTCAGGCCATATTCGCTAGCAGCGACTTCACGCGGGTCTTCTTCCGTCGTGTCACGCATGGCCATGACGTCTTTCTGGCGATAGAGAGCGTTGTCGTCAAAATTGAATTTTGCATCCAGAGCCACCACCTGACCGTCAGTCGTGATAGCCAGAGGATTGACTTCCACCAGGGAGCAATCGCTCTTCGAATACAGATTCCACAGTGCCGTGACCAGCTTCACCGTCTGATTGGCCAGAGGTCCCTTGAGGCCCAGTGCAGCAGCGATCTTGCGAGCCTGATAGCTCTGCAGACCGATGGTCGGGTGAACGAATTCCTTGACGATTTTTTCAGGGGTCTTCTCAGCCACTTCTTCGATGTTCATGCCGCCTTCTGTGCTGGCGATGAGTGCATGGCTGCTGCTTTCACGATCAAACAAAATGGCGAAGTAATGTTCCTTCGCAATGTCCACGGACTTGGCGATGAGGACTTTGCTGACCAATTTGCCTTCAGGTCCGGTCTGGTGAGTCACCAAGGTCTGGCCCAGCATCTTGCCTGCGATGTCCTGTGCTTCTGCCGATGTATTGATGACGTGGACGCCACCTTTGAAACCATTTTTGAAAGTGCCTTTGCCACGGCCACCCGCATGAACCTGGGCTTTCACCACCAACCCAGCGCCGCCGAGTTCCTCAGCGATCTTTCCTGCTTCCTCCGCTGTTGCAGCGACTTTGCCAGCAGGGGTGGCAACACCAAATTTCTCAAACAATTCTTTAGCCTGGTATTCGTGGATATTCATGGAGCGTGAGTGGGGGAAATCTGCGGGTCCCACGGTCAGGGACGAGCGAGCATAGGAGGCAGAGTGGAACGGTCAAAAGAAAATGACGGTTTTGGTCACGAAGGAGGCGCGTAAATGCGGCTTTCTGCTCCCCCTGGGCAGGACTCGGCACTTGCCAGAGCCTGGACAACTCCCTCCGGTCATTGCTAAACGGCTCAATGATGGCCATGGAGACATTGGCGACCATCACATCATCATTTTGCACAATAGGAGCTGTGAAAGACCTGAAATGGCTAAGTTCCGAGCGTGATAGCGTTCGCTGAAAAACGCCCGTGGAATCCAAATCTCCTAGACCTTTAGGCCTCAGGTAAAGGTTTTGCTTAAAGCGCGCTGGGTTGACGCACAAAGCAGAGGGACATATCCATTTGTCCCCTTTTTTCGCGACGGCGACGATTTCGCAACGTTTTATCATACTCACGCGATGCAGCGCTGATTCTCCCCCCAGAGCCATGCCTACTTTACACCTTACCTCGCGCCCTCAGACAGGCCTGCTATTAAAAATCATCACTCTGTTCTGCGGCAGTTTGTTCAGCGTCAATGCCGCCGATTTCTTTTGGGATGCCAACCCTGCCCTGGTCGGAAACCAGAATGGTACGGGCGAATGGAGCAGCACCGCCATTCCCCAAAACTGGACTTCCACAGCGAGCCTGACTGGCAGCGTCAATCTCCCTTGGGTGAATGCGACCGACAGCATCGCCAATCTGGGAGCGACCAGCGGTTACAGCAATGCAGGCACTGGTGGAGAGCTAACATTGGGGGAAGACATCACGCTGAATCAACTGATCGTCGGCAGCCCAGCTGGAGCCTACACCCTTGCGCCAAGCATCAACGGTTACTCTCTAATCTTTGCAGGAACTACTCCCACCCTTCAAAATGACTCGTCCGAGAGCCTCACGATTCAAGCAGGCTGGCAGGCCGCCAGTGGACTGACAAAACTCGGGACCGGAAAGATCATTTTCACAGCCGCCGCAGGCAGCAGCACGGGATCAGGAACACTAGCCATTCAGCAAGGCTCTGTTCAACTCAGTGCAGCCGACACACTGCCTACCAACATGGCCGTGATCCTTGGCGATCAAAACACCGCAGGTTCCTTGGAAGTGGACTTTGACCAGACTATCGCCAGCCTTTTATTCCAAAGCAGAAGTGCAGGTGTGACCAATAATGTCACCATCGCGGAGGGAGCTACCCTAACTCTCAATGGATCACTGATCGTCGGCATTGTGGATGGAACTTCTGCTGGCGACACCACTCTGGCCACGATCCAAGGAGCGGGCAGTCTGGTGGTGGACAATGCCGCAGCAAACTTCATCGTTTCCTCAGGAAATAAAGCCAGCGGCTCCAATGATTTCAGCACCCTCGACTTGTCTGATCTCGCTAGCTTCACGGCCAATGTAAATCGGTTTTATGTGGGACGTGCCACGAATGCCTCAGGCAGCTTCGGAAGTTCAGGAAGACCACAGTCCACACTCTACCTCTCCGCTAACAACGTGATTACGGCCAATACCCTGGTCGTCGGATCAAACACCCAAACCACCACTTCCAGCTTCCTTTATCTTGGCCAACAAAATGTGCTGAATGTAGATGATATCGTGGTCGCCAATGGTCGCTCCAATGGCAGACTGGAATTTGATTCTGGATTGATCAACCCCACTCTCACCCTGCGCGGAACGGCTGGTGGCAGTAGCCGCGCCAACATCACGCTGGGAGATTCCCGTAACATCACAGGGGTAGGTTCCACCGGCGGCAGCAGTCAACCCAATGGCATTGTGGACCTCACCGCAGGCACGGTGGATTTGATGATCGACACCTTGACCGTAGCTTCAGGCGGCACAGACAACGGTGGGTATAATGGCGGCGCGTATGGTAAAGGCTTGGGCACCTTCAGCTTTGGTGGTGACGACAGCATCGTGGACGTCAATACTCTCATCATTGGCCGTGTGGCCAATTCGAGCGGAGTGGCAATAAACACCGGAGACCCTTTCGTCACCACCGTCGGCACAGTAAACATGAATGGTGGTTCTTTAACCGTCAATACCCGCTTTGTTCTCAGTCTCAGCGACGATGGAATCGATGGAAATCAGCAAAGCAGCACAGGCACTTTTAATCTAACGAGTGGCACTGTGGTGGTCGGCAGCAGTGGCTCGCCTGTTGACGTCGAATTGGGGGACCATAGCAGTGATGGCACGGGCATCAGCACAGGGATCTTAAACTTAACAGGCGGCAGTTTCAGTGTGAATGGAAACATCCTCCGTGGCAGCACAGGGCCAACAGAAGGCACCGTCACGCTCAACGGCAGCCAGTTAAATCTAAATGGAGGCGTGATCGGAGACGCCATCTTGCCAGTGACTCTCAACCTGCAAAGTGGAACGCTGACCAATGTGGCCGAAATCAACGGCGGTGGCACCGTCACGAAAACGGGTACTGGCACGCTTTCCCTCACTGGCACCAACACGTTCACCGGAGGCACCTTGGTTAGCGCCGGGAAATTGTTGGTGACAAGCACCTCAGCCTTCCAATCCAGCAGCAGTCTCACTGTAGATGGCGCGGGCACCTTTGAGTTTGTCACTGGCAGCGGAGGCAGCCTGACCTTGGCAGCCCCTTCAGGAACAGCACTCACTTTGAATGATGGGGCCACATTAGGAACGGAACTGGGCAGCAGCACAGGCTCTCTCATCCTCAATCCTGCGGCCATCGTCAGCACCCAAGCCAGTGCCGAAATTAACATCAATCTCTACTCCATCAGTGGCCAGACGCCCCCCGCTAGCTCGACCCTGATCTCAGCTCCTGGCGGCGGATTAACCAGCAATGGAGCCACCTACACCCTGCGTGCAGTTTACAATGCCACCGACTACACCATCAGCCTCCAGGCAACGGATACTTCTCTACTCGCCAACACCACCTCTGCCACAGCCTTAACCAACGCTTATTGGTTAGGCAACTTCTCGCCTGATAACACAGCTTGGGCTGCCTCCAATGGCAGTACCCAGGGCAACTGGGTGACCAATTCTGACGGAACAGGTGACACAGGCCTTGTCCCAGGAGCCAGCACCAATGTCTTTTTTTCCGCCACAGGAGCCACACTCCCCGCCACCACAGTGCTAGGTGCAGACATGCAGATCAACAGTCTAACCGTCACCACAGCGACGGCATTAAATCTGAGTGCCGCAGAAAACCGCCTCACGATTCATGGCAATGATGCCATCACCGTCGCCGATGGTGCAGGTGCAGTCACCTTAGACACCATCCTCGAACTGGCAGGCGCTGCCCCCATCATTTCCGTAAACAACACCGGAGGCCTAACTCTAAATAGTGAGATTAGCGGCTCAGGCGGCCTAACCAAAATAGGCACTGGAACATTAACCTTAGGAGCAACCGTCAATCTCTACACTGGCAGCACCTCCATCCTTGGTGGCACTTTGGCGATCAGTTCAGAAACAGCCTTGGGCGACACTTCCGAATTCGTTGTCGATGACTACCTTTTACTCAACGGCGGCACTTTGCGAGCCCTGGATTCCTTCGCCATCGCCAACCCAAAACGCGGCATCACACTGGGATCAAGCGGCGGCACCTTTGAAGTGGACAGCGGCAAGGATCTGGAAATCGCCAACGAGATCAAAGGCAACGGCAGTCTAACAAAGACGGGCAGTGGCGGGCTAGAATTAAGCACCGCCAGTTCTTACACTGGCACAACCAACATCAACGCCGGCACCGTAACGCTCAATGCTGGTAACAATACTCTGCCTTCCACAGCCATCTTCAACTTCGGTGGAAGCAGCACCTTGGACCTCAACAGCAACAGCCAAAGTGTCTCCGCATTGCAATTCACCACCGGCAGCGCCGCCAGCCTCATCAACATCACGGGGGCAGGTGGCAGCCTAACAGTTAACAATGCATCGTCAGACACCAATTTCGCCAGCACCAGCCAAACACAACCACTCACGGTGGATATGAGTGGCCTTTCCAATTACACCCTCAATGGAGGCACCCGCGTGTTCCGTGTCGGGTTGACTGGCGGAGGCCACTCAGCCAACGGAACTACCGAAGTGGTTACCGTAACGCTTGCCCAAACCAATACCATTACAGCAGGTTCTCTTTTGATGGGGGACCAAGTCGGCAGTTCCGGTGGAGGGCTCAGCACTCTGTATTTAGGCCAAACCAACACGCTGAACGTTAACACCCTGAACATCGCCAGTTCACGTTCCAGCGGACTCATCACTTTTGCATCGGGACTCGTTAATCCCACCCTCAAAATCCGTGGGAATAACGGCACTGCCGCCCTGACCACTTGGAACATGGGAGACCTAAATAATTTCACCAACAATGTTTGGGCCACCACAGCAGACTTCTCTGCGGGAGATCTGGACGCGCTGGTGACAACGCTGAATGTGGGGCACGTCAGCAATCGGTTTGGCACACTCAATGCGAACTTCATCATGGGGACAGGCACTCTCACCGTCACCAATCTAAATATCGGTACCGCAGCAGGAGACAACACAGGCACCCCTGGCACACGCATCGTTAATAGTAACTTCACTTTGGAAGGTTCTGGGACCGTCAATATCACCAACTTAAAACTCGCCGAAAACACCTCAGCCATTAACACTGGCAACGCCACCGCGAATGGCACGCTCACCGTAAAAAACGGCACCGTAAACGTGGGTACCGCTGGCATCAAAATGGGATCTGCCACCGTGGCAGGATACATCGCCAACGCGACGCTTGACCTCCAAGGCGGCACGCTCTCCACCAGCGGCAACATTTTCAAAAGCACCACTGGTGCAGGCACCGTCACAGCCACTTTGATCTTGAATGGAGGCACGCTGAATCTCAATGGCAATACCATTGGCACCTTGGCCCTTCCGATCAATACAGTCACCCTACAAAAAGGGGAACTGCAAAACGTCAGTCAGATCAACGGTGGTGGAGACATCACCAAAAGTGGTCTCAGCACCGATGTCTTGCGCATGACTGGTACGCATACCTACACAGGTCGCACCACCATTGCTGGAGGCAGTTTATTGGTCAACGGCACCCACACGGGAGGCGGTTCCTATTCCGTTCAAAGCACGGCCACCCTGGGCGGCAGCGGCTCGATCACCCTCGCTAACGGTTCCAGCATCAACATCGCTGCCAACGGTAACCTCTCCGTAGGAGATGGAGCCATCTCGGGTCAAACGCTGCAACTAACCACCAGCGGTGTAGGCCAAGTCAGCTTCACCGATAGCAGCAGTATCTTGACGCTGGATCTCTTCAGCGATTCCGGCCTCGGCGGCACTGATCACACCGCCGACGCCAGCAGTGCAGACATCCTCGCAGTCACAGGTGCAATCAGCCTGAATGGTGCACGTTTAATCATCGAAGATCCCAACAATCTCGCCAGCAGTTTCAGTGAGGGTGACACTTGGAAAATCTTTGATTGGTCAGGCATTACCTCTGGAGACCTCGGCACTGGCAGCAATACCTTCACCATTGATCCGCTCTTAGACTTACCCACACTTAGCAGCGGCTATTTTTGGAATCTGGATGATCTCTACTTTGGAGGCACCATCGCCATTGTAGTCCCAGAACCCTCCCGCACTTTCCTTTCACTCTTAGCTCTCGGCACGTGCTTCTTCCGACGTCGCCGATCCATAGGCATCTAAATTCAAGAAGCGCCAGAATGACGCTCCTCGAATGGTTAGGCCACACAATCAAGATCACTGCACACCTCGCAAGAAAGCCAGCAAGTCAGCCATCTGCTCCTTATTGATCGCCCCCTCCAAGCCAGGCGGCATCAGGCTCTTATCCGTACTCACCATCTTCTTGATCTGACTGCGCTGAATCGTTTCGCTCAGGCCTCCCATCATTTTCAAAGTCACACTATCCGCAGATTCCGCTGCCACTAGACCACTCAGAGCGCGGCCATCTTGGGTCTCGATCGTGTAGGCACACCAACGCGCCTCCACCATGCGATTAGGGTCCAAGATATCAGAAAGCAATGCCTCTGGCGGCTTCGCCTTCACATCAGAAAGTGGCGGACCGACTTCCACACCCAATTCACCATGCTTGTGGCAGGTAATGCAAATCATGGAAAAGACTTCCCTGCCCTTCTTGGCATCTCCTTTCATTTGGGTGCAGTCCATGTAATCAGCAATCACAGCCGCACGATCCTCACTGGGTTGACCAAACAACTTCACCGCCAAATCACGCAACTCACCCGCGCCACGTTGATACCTCCAACGCGTCTCCACATCAACCAGAGCGGGTGAGATCTCCCCCTTATCCATACGCTTGAATAGTGCCAATGCGGTTTTGGCATTCGCAGTCAGCAGGGTCACTAAATCACGCCGCACCATGGGCCCAGTTTCAGGTAACAATTCATAGACTAATGGCGAAGCCTTATCCGCCCCATACTTCTTCAGCACAGCAAATGCCGCTGCTTGCAATTCCGTAGGCTGACCTTCGGCCAAAAGAGTACGCAAAACCGGTTCAGCCTTATCCCATGGCCGTTGCGACAAAAGAGGCAACGCCGCCAAACGCTGATCCAGCGGAGCTTTGGCATCGCTCATGACTTCATCCACCAACGTCAACAACACACTAATTTCTTCCGCTGCCTCTTTGAATTCAGCAGGCGGCTAGAGACTAGAAGAGCAAGCGTCTTGACCCCAAGTTTACCACCAGATTTCGGCAGCCCTTCCGATAGGCCCTGTAGCAGCGCAGGCTTCCACCAAGTGAGAATCCCTGGCTGAGTCTCGACAGCTTTTAGAGCCAGCGAAAAATCAGACTTCAAACCTGCTGCCGCCGCGCTACTGGCCAGGCCTCTCAGCGTCTCCATACGCTGCTGAGAATATCCATCCGTGAGTTTCCCCAGAGAAATCACCTTGGCCAAAACAGCACCCGATGAGTTAGCGCTGGAGCTGAGCACCGCCTTGGCCATCCAAGAATCCTCCGGTGATTCACCGATGAGCTGAGCACGCCGTTCTATCACAGCATCACCTGTTAGACCCTCAGCATCAGCATTGGCTAAGATCTCGAAGAACGCCTGTCTGTGAACATCCTTCACCACCTCCGCTGCACTCGTAATAGGCTTCCCCTGCTCTGCCGACAAACGACGGGCCGTATCACGCTGCCATCCATTCCCATGATCCAACCAAGCTGTAAGGTCTTTCGGGGAAGCTTCGATCTTCGGTACCTTCGTGCCTTTTTTGACGATACGCCAAATGCGCCCTTCATTTTCTCCCTGACGCATATCATGTGTTTTCACAAACTCCTCCGGGAAGAAGCGGGCATGATCAATCCAGCGGCGATACATATCACAAACGTAAATTGCCCCATCCGGCCCCGTCGTAAAATTCACCGGGCGGCACCATTCATCACTGCTACGAAAAAACTCCCTACGCTCCCCCACCCGAGTCGCTTTGAGTGAAGCCCCATTCGGTTCCACTTGATATCGAGTGATGAGCTGCCCCGTCGGATCTGGAACAAAAACATTGTTCTTCAGTTCAGGCATGAGCGATCCCCTATAGACCCCTAACCCACTGCAAGCCGTATTGGTACCCGCATGAGCGTCCGCTGTGGTATGCGTAATTTTCAAAGGATAAACCCGTGTCTCAGCCCCAGCTGGAGCGATGTCTTCGTGTCCCTGCGTAATTCCAGCATACGGATTCCGCATGACAGCCTCATAAGGCATAACCGCAAACATCAGCGGATTGCGATTCGAGCAAAAAAAATGGTGCCCGAAATCATCGAAAGCACCTCCGTATTGACCGTAACCACTGGTCGGCTCAATCTTCCCCGTCTGCGGATC
>JAOZVT010000346.1 GCA_025869455.1 Prosthecobacter sp. | reverse complement strand
GGCAGCCGCACCTACTGCGGCGCCCTTCAACCGACCGCCGGCCTGGGATGTCGACGTGGTTGAAGTGGACGCGATGGAGTGGCAGTCGTTGATGTCGATCTGGGTTTGCTGGGAAGTCTGGCCCTTGAGCGGGACGACGGATTCAGCGCTGGCCTGTGTGGCGCACAGGCACGCTGCGATGAACAGTGATTGGCGGAACATGATGACCTCCGACGCGGCGGGGTTGCCTGTGAGGCGGGGTAATCTGGGAGTGTAGTTCAAACGTCCAAAGGGAAGACACCTCTCATCTCGGCCATTTATTGGTTACGAAAAAAAATGAACGGATGGATTGGTTTTGTCTATAACTTAGAAAAATATTCGACTCTTGAATCGTCTATCCGAAGAAACACTTAACGCTCAGAACAAGGCATACAACAGCAAAGCCTCACAAGGATCGAACATTCCCGAAACCGGACATGGACACTTTAAAATGAATCAGCCCAGCGAAAAAAACCTCTATGACAAAACAATAGACCGTTTAAAAAACTCGCACTGGGTCGTCACCCTACTCATTTTAGCAGCCATCCTCGCAGGTATCTCAGCAAGCACAACACATATAAAAGGACTTATAGAGATCTTTATACCGAATGAAGACCCTTCACCAAAATTCAGCGTCAAGTATTACACGATCGGAGGGCACGCCATATCTCTTCTTTTAACCGGAACACTTGAACCCTCTCTCCAAAAGCAACTTGGAGGGCGACCCATTGTCTGGAAAAACAGTGTTTTTGATGAACTTCGAATCCTACACAACAAGTACGCCTTGCAATCAGAGGATTACATAGAATTCTCAGGCGCCGGATTAACTGCGGAACAGTTGGAAAGTCTCAACAAAACTACAAAACTAATTCCATTCTCTACGCACCATTCCTTTATTGCTCCGAACCCCGAGACAGTATTCGATCTTGAACAAATTGGTGATCCACTGAAGGCTTCGGGCTGGAAGATAGCTTTCATAAAAGAGAGACCCGTCTCAGAAATTACCGCCGAAATCAATAACGGCGAGATATTTCTCACGCGCCTGCTGTTCTCAAAAAGAATCCCGTGCAGAGACGCCGCCATTGTATTTGAAAAGCTGAACACCCCAATAGCTTCTCTACTGAAAGAAAACAATGGCAGTGCGTGCCAAGACCTTGACTTTCAAATAACCGCACAATATTACGATGATGAGTGCGCCGGAGAACAACACTGGCTGGTTAGCGTTGACATGCCAGGCCTTGAGATGTCAACAGCAATCATCGAAAATATTTCCGACAAACCTATAACTGTCAAAAACCTGCTGCTAGATG
>JAOZVT010000345.1 GCA_025869455.1 Prosthecobacter sp. | reverse complement strand
CGAAAGCCCAGGCTCCCGAAGAAGACTGGGTGATGAACCTGAAGCGGCTGAAGAAAGGGCCATTCCAGACATTTTTGCGACGTCCATGATTCACCTCGTAAATGAATCGATGGGGAAGCAGCCAAGCCGCTTCCCCATCCTTTGCGCCGTTCCTGTTCCTGCTTATTACTGCAGCAGGCTGAGGACTGCCTGCGGCAGCTGCTTGGCCTGGGCCAGGATTGCCGTACCGGCCTGCTGCAGGATCTGGTTCTTGCTCAGATTCGCGGTTTCGGCTGCGAAATCGGTATCCTGGATACGGCCGCGGGCAGCGGAGACGTTTTCGGAGATGCTTTGAAGGTTGGCAATGGTATTGTCGAAGCGGTTCTGCACGGCACCGAGGTCGGCACGCTGGGAGTCAATGGTTTTGATCGCTGCGTCGATCAGTATTACCGCCTCCTGAGCCCCCTTTGCCGTGCTAATGTCTGCGGAATCAATGTCGATGCTCGTAGCCGAAGGATCGGCATCAAGCACTGCAGCGGCGAAAGAACCAGGAACAGCGGTCATGTCTGCTGGATCACCACTCATCTTGAAGTCTTTTGAAGAAACCAACTCGATTGTGGCACTAGTTCCGGCAGCATTCACGTTTACGAAAGCACCTACACCAACGTTTGCGTCATTGATCTGATTCGCTACCTCTTGAACCGAACTTCCGCCTGCTATTTTTACCTCTTTGATAACGCCGTCGATTTCAAAGGCATACGAAATATCGGCCGCTTCAAGTTCAAAGTTATCGACAGTTTCATTAGCAGTTGGATCAAGCGTGATGGCGTCACTTGTGTCGACGTAAACGGAGCCGGTCAAAGAGGTCGTGCTCATTTCTTTTATCGAGACGTTAATCATCTCATTCGCGTTGCTACCCACTTGGAAGGTGGTAGTGCCAAAGGTGCCGTCAAGAAGAGCCCGGCCGCCAAAAGTAGTGGTGTTACTAATACGGTCAAGCTCTTTCTTAAGCTGGCCGACTTCATCATTCAATGCGTCGCGTTCGGAATCGCTGTTCGAACCGTTGGCCGACTGCAGGGCCAGGTCACGCATACGCTGGAGGATATTGGTGGACTGCTGCAGGGCGCCCTCAGCGGTCTGAGCCAGGGAGATACCGTCGTTGGCGTTGCGCACCGCCACGCCCAGACCGTTGACCTGACTGGTCAGGCGGTTGGCGATCTGCAGGCCGGCGGCGTCGTCTTTGGCGCTGTTGATGCGGCTACCAGTGGACAGGCGCTGCATGGAGGTGGCCAGCGCGTTGGAGGAACCATTCAGGTTGCGCTGGGTGTTGAGTGAAGGGATGTTGGTAT
>JAOZVT010000344.1 GCA_025869455.1 Prosthecobacter sp. | reverse complement strand
TGGTGAGCTAAAGAGTTATGCAGCTTTTTATGGTTCGAAATCCCTTTATGAATTGAAGCCTGTGCAAAAGGATAAGCGCAAAGTTAAGGCTGTTCGTATTCCCTGAATTTTAAGTTAAAAATAAACATATATTATGGCAATGACTATACCTGAAAGAATAGAGTTAGAAGAGGAGCTGATGCAGGTGGCCGCAAGTTTTTTGGATGAAGCTAAAACTAATGGTGATTCAGCGCAAATTTATCGAAGTATTAGTGGTATCATTGATAGGAACTTTAAAATAGGACTATTGTTTTGGCGTCTCCAAAAAGGCCCGCGTGAACATTTTGCTAAGATAGTTCAATTGGCCCAAGAAACGTCCGTTCTTTTGGAAAATATGGACCCAGATTTTCAAGGAGGAGGACTCTTTAATCCTGAAGAAACGGTTTATTTGGCTTACCTCGTCGGGCTGCCTCATCCTCCCGTAGATTTGTCCCAGATGGACGAAAATGTGATGGCGAGAGCTTTCTTTGGTAATGTTTTGATTGGTGCGGCAGACATTGCGGACTGGCCAAAGTATCGGGATGTTTTACCTCAAGGAAAACGGTATGATTTGGCGAGGAGGACTAATGAACTCTATGCCGATCTACTAGCCGGGCGTATCACGCCGGAGGTGGGAGTACCTCTGGCGGAAGAACTTTGGGCAGAAAGAAGGAGTCATACTTATTATGACACTCCAAGTGGAGGGTTTGACACTGATAATGACAATCTCGTTAACTACGTGCTGGGAGCTATCCTGAAGAAGATCGGTAGCACAGTGCCGACGGTGCATGCGTGGGTGTGGTGACGTAGGTTAGTTGCGCTGCAACTGACGATGATCTGCGATGCCTGGGGAAGGTGATTGGTAGGGAAGTTTATCTGGCAGAACTTTCGAGATGCGGGGATGCCAGTTGGAGGCCCAACGGGCCTACTTCGGGGGCAGGTCAGTAGCACCGCAAGAGATAAGAAGGCCGCAGAGAAAACCCTTGGAGAATGTCTTCTCTGCGGTCTTCTTAACTCTGCGGTGTGAAATCTGGGGCGGACGGGCTTGGTTGGGGCGGACGAAGCCGACGAGACGTCGGCGCTCCCAGTAAGGATTTGGTAGCTCGGGGATGCTAGAGCATTCGGGGGCGTGAGAATGCCAGTTGGAGCCCAACTGGCCTACTTTTGGGGGAAGTGATGTGGGCACTTTTGCCCGCAACGTTCTGGTGGGGTGAATCTCTAGACTTGCACTATTGACTAAGACGCTTCGCGGCGGACGGGCTTGGCTGGGGCGGACGGGGCCGACGAGACGTCGGCGCTCCCAGTAAGGAT
>JAOZVT010000343.1 GCA_025869455.1 Prosthecobacter sp. | reverse complement strand
CTCGACTGCGGCGAGCCCTTTTTCTGGACCCTGCACCTTGGCCAGAGCCACCGCACGATTCAGAGCGATGATGGGGGAATCGTTGATCTGCATGAGGTGGTCATAGAGCCGGAGAATTTGGGTCCAATCCGTAGCGGCAGCATTGGGAGCTAAACAATGACAAGCGGCGATGCCCGCCTGGAGGTGGTATTCGCTGGCCTGATCTCCCTGTGCTGAGCGGCCTAGATGAATGACACCTTGCTGGATCATCGCCGCATTCCAGAGACTGCGATCTTGTTCTTCCAGCCGTAAGATGTCACCACTCGGATTCAAGCGTGCCTTTAAACGAGCACCATTCAGCAACATGAGAGCTAAGAGGGCATGGGTGCGCGGCTGATTGCCTGCGGGGTGTCCCGCGAGGAGGTTAGCCATGCGGATGGCTTCCATGCAGAGGTCTTCACGAATGAGGCTGTCTCCGCTGGAGGCTTTGTAACCTTCATTGAACAGCAGGTAGAGAATCTGAAGCACCACATCCAGCCGTGAGGGCAGCTCCACTCCTGAGGGAATCTCAAAGGTTACCTGATCTTCTTGCAACCGTTGGCGGGCACGTGTGAGTCTCTTGTTAATGGCGGCTTCCGTGGTTAGAAAAGCACTGGCGATTTCCTGTGGACTGAACCCGCAAAGAACTTTTAAAGCTAGGGCGGTCTGAGACTCTTGAGTCAACTGTGGATGGCAGCAGGCAAACATCAAACGCAGGCGATCATCCTTGATCTCATCTTCAAACATGGGACCAAGCTCTGCATCGTCGGTTAGGCGTTGTTCGATGAACGCAACGATCTTTGGCTGCTTTTCTAGAAAGCTGTTTTCTCGGCGAATCAAATCTAAGGCTCGGTGCTTGGCCGTTTGCATGAGCCAAGCCGCAGGATTTTCTGGGATGCCGTAAAACGGCCAGGTTTGCAGGGCTCTGACAAGGGCTTCTTGAACCACATCTTCAGCCAACTGCAGGCGATGAATGCCAAAGATGCCAGTTAGAATGGACACCAGTTTTCCCGCCTCATGACGGAAGAGGTGGTCCGTCAATTGGATGACGTGACTGCCTGGAGATGACTGGTGTTCATCTTGCATGACACAATTTCTGTTAGGCTGCGCTAAGGGCCATTTGTTCTTCCTTGATGAGCTTGAACGTGGGACACTCAGGAGCGACGGGACGGACTTCGGCTGTGCAACCACACTCTAGCATGGGCCATTGTTGGGCAATCGCGATGGCCTCCTCCATTGTATCAACCGTGAGCATGAGGTAACCGCCGATGCTTTCCTTGCTTTCAGCAAAAGGACCATCTGCGACATGGCGTCCATTCTTTCCCGAGATGATTTTTCCTTCTTCAAATAGCGGCTGAGCAGCTTTCATTTTTCCCTGCTCATGCAGACGCTCAAACCAAGCCATGGTCTGACTCATGATTTTTTGCATTTCCTCAGGGGAGAGATCCTGCTGCCACTTGGTGGTGCGGAACAGGACCATGTATTCAGGCTGAGTATTTTGGGGCAGGCTCATGATGGATTTAGATGGGTAAGAAGGGGGGAATGTTTGAATGTGTTCTTCAATGCCATGACGAACGGGCGGATTTGGTCAGGACATCGAAATGCAATTTTTTTTCATTTTCCTGTCTTAAACGGGGACGTTTTGTGGCGGAAGGTCGTTGAGCTTAGGGAAATGGGGATGAATGAAAAATCTCCCCATATGGGGAAAGCTTTGTCTAATGATTTGGTAACCAAGGTTTTGCGATGGGGATTTGTTGGGGATTTGAAATGAGCGGAGTAAGGAAAAGTGGAATCTAGATAATATCATAAGATAATATTTATTGGCAAGAATAGACGCGCAAGGAGGTGATCCCCCGACTTGGATTAAGTCGGGGGATTTGGGTGTCATTGAGCAGGCTTGGGGAAGGGCAGACTTAGATGGCTGAATAGAATGCCCACCCACTCAGGGGGCAAGGGGGCGGGCGTGGGCTTGTTGGGGCGAACGGTGCGGGCAAGAGTGCCCACATCACTTTTCCTGAATCAGCCATCGCTGCTCAAATGTGTATTCTTGTTCTGTCAGTCTGGCCTTTTGCGGATTGTTGGAGATGTACTGTTGAAACTTTCTCAAGGAATTCAGACTGCGAACAACGTGATCAAAGGATTCATCCATCCACAAAGAGCCACGACGATTAGTAAGCTGATTAATTCGGCGAGAGCTGGCTCCTTTTATTGGTCCCAACACTGTGGAAACAGGCTTTTCTGCCATGGGTTTCATAAGCACATGGACATGGTTTGGCATGATTACCCAATCTCCTAGCTCATACAATGTTCCGTCGTCATGATAGAGACTACGGATAATCTCCTCACGAAGCTTGAGATCTCGTAACAAGCATGAACCATGGCTTGCATCCAGATATCGCTCCATCGTCATGGTAAAGCGGCGGTGATATTCTTTTTCGATATCCTCTGTCCAGGGTGTCGGATTGTACTGCAACCAATCGGATCGTTCTTCACTCCATCGTCGCGAAACTTCCAGAGGCACTGAATCACCTAAGCGAAAGGTGACGAAGTAGATGGCGTCAGGATGTGTCAAATGGGGGAGCCTTCCTCGGTAAGTGGTCTGCACGGCCTCCCAGTCAAACGGTGCAAAATCAGCAGACGTGACGACTTTCATACTTCAAAGGCATGAAGGATCTTAACTGTTATATCAAAACACTTAGCATATAGTCGGCAAGAAAGTGATGTGGGTACTCTTGCCCGCAACAGAAGGTCTAACGAGTGCGTAATTTGCTTCATTTCGAAGTGGATCATTCGGACTTCGAATTGCGGGCAGGCGGGCACATCACTTTGGTAGGTTGCCACAAAGGTGCAAGGGGGGCGGGCGTGGGCTAGTCGGGCGAACGGTGCGGGCAGGAGTGCCCACATCACTTTTCCTGCAGGGATATGCAGATGATCTCGTTCGGGATTTGTTTTTTTACTCGTCTTTAGCGGTCTTCTTTTTGCCCTTGCCTTTACCTTTGCCCTTCTTTTCTCCGCCTTTTCCGCCGGAGGTGGATTTGACTTCGCTATCTGCGGGTGGGAGCGCGGCTCCGAGTTTGGTTTTGATGTCACTCATGCCGACTTCACCTGCGAGGTTAGTCCATTCATAGGGATCTTTGCTGTGGTCGTAGAGTTCTTCGCTGCCGTCTTCATAGCGAATGTAACGCCAGTTCGTGTCACGTACGGCATGGTTGCCACGGCCATGAGTGCAGATGGCGACGTGATCCCAGGCTGCTTCGGGGTCTTTGAGCAAAGGCTTGAGGCTGGCCCCTTTGACATGATCTGGGAGCGGTAGTCCGGTCAGTTCACACAAGGTGGGGTAGATGTTCATGTAGTCGATCGGCGCTTTGCAAATGCTGTTAGGCTGGGTGACGCCGTGAGCCACGATGGCGCAAGAGGTGCGGGTGGTTTCTTCCCAAAGGGCAAATTTACGCCAGTGCTGTTTTTCACCCAGTGCCCAACCGTGGTCGGTCCACCAGACGATGATCATTTTGTCTTTGCGTGGGCTAGCGTCCAGGCCTTCGAGGAGGCGACCCACTTGATCATCTAAAAAGGAGATGGTGGCGAGGTAGGCTTGTGCTCCCTTTTTCCATTGATCGTGTTTCAAGACGGCGGCGTGGTCTCCCTGGGGTTTTGCCATGTTGACGCCTGCTTTGGGAATGTCTGCTAGGTCATCATCTTTGGTCACGGGCAACTGAATGGTGTCGAGCGGGAAGCGATCAAAGTATTCGCGTGGCACATACCACGGCAGATGCGGTTTGACATAACCGACGCCTAAAAAGAGAGGCTTGTCGGTAGGGGCGGTTTTGAGATGGTTGATGGCCCAGTCGGTGAGTTTGTAGTCACCCATATCACTAGGCGGGGCATCCACTGGACCCCAATCGAAGTGACCGTTATTGAGGCCATTCATATTGGCTTCCTTTTCTTTGATGGAAGGGAAGAGCCCGGCCCATTCGGTCCAGGTGTCATCCCGGCCTTCGCTGTTGAAGCCGTGATAGATCTTGCCGCCGCCGAGGGTGTTGTAACCCTGAGCCAAGAAGTGGCGATTGATGGTGAGCGTATCCTTCATCACGCTCTGGGCCGGATCACTATTGGTGTAAATGCCTGTCTGCCAAGGGCGCAGGCCGCTCATGAGCGCTGCGCGGGAAGGATTGCAGGCAGGGGCCGCACAGTGGGCATTGGTGAAAGTGGTGCCGCGAGCGACCAAGCGGTCAATGTTCGGGGTTTTGGCCTGCGGATGCCCGCCGAGATGCTCCACCCAATCATTCAGGTCATCCACCGCGATGAACAGGACATCCGGTTTTTCTGCGGCGTGGATGGTGATGGAAAATAGGCCCAGAAGGGCGGGGAGAAGACGCGTCAGTTTCATTCCCGCTCATGAACGAAGCGCGTTTCGTCTATCTTCCTATGTTTTAAGACGAGACTTGATGGGCTGATTTAAAGAGGAATCAAACGGGAGAGGGAAGAATACCTGCGAAGATCAGCAGAAGGATCAAAAGCAGCATCAGAGCCGTGGCGACTGAGTAGGTGACTGGAGAGGGAGTCGGCAGTGTTTTCATGATTAAAGGGAGAATATCAAAATTTAAAGTGAATGCATAGTACATACATTGTAGATTCTTTTGTTTTTTTGAATGTTCCTATAAAATGGCGGCTGTGAATTTCAGTCTCCGTGTGCTGTTTCGTCGTAATGCCTTTAAGGAAGGGCTGAATGAGTCCATGGAATCCCCAGGTGCCATGTTGTTTAAACTTCGATGGAATGCCCAGGCTTCCGTGCCATACTGCTCTCCCCTTTTTTGATGAATATGACCGATTCTGAAATCCAATCTGCCATTCATGACATGGGCCGCCGTGCTCGTGCGGCTTCACGCGAACTGGTGAAACTGAGCACGGAACAGAAAAATGCGATTCTATTGGCCATGGCCGATGAGATCCAGGCGCGGGAAGTCACCCTTTTGGAAGAGAATGCCAAGGACCTGGTGCGTGCTGAGGAGAATGGCCTGTCGAAAGCGATGCTGGATCGTCTGACTCTGGACCCTAAGCGGCTGGTGGCTATTGCCCAAGCGGTGCGGGAAGTGGCGATGTTGCCTGATCCTGTGGGGGAGGTGCTGACGGAGTGGGATCGTCCCAATGGTCTGCACATCACCAAGAAGCGCGTCCCGATTGGCGTCATTGGCATCATTTTTGAATCCCGTCCGAATGTGACGACGGATGCCGCGAGCCTGTGCTTTAAGACGGGCAATGCCACGCTGCTGCGCGGCGGCAGTGAGGCAATTCATTCGAATGTGGCCCTGGCGGCAGCTCTCCAGGCGGGTGGTGCCAAAGCGGGCCTGCCTGCGGACAGTGTACAGCTCATTCCTTTTACGGATCGGGCCAGTGTGGAGCACATGGCGCAGATGGATCAGTATTTGGACCTGATCATCCCACGCGGAGGCAAGGGGCTGATCGAGAAAGTGGTGGCCAGTGCTCGTATGCCTGTGATCAAGCATTATGACGGTGTTTGTCATGTGTATGTCCATGCCGATGCGGACCAAAACATGGCGGCGGACATCATTGTGAATGCGAAGTCACAGAAGCCTGGGGTGTGCAATGCCCTGGAGACCATTTTGGTCAATCGGGACATCGCGCCGACCTTTTATCCCTTGGTGGGGCAGCGTTTGCTGGCCGCGAAGGTGAGCATCCATGCCGATGGCGAGGCCCAGGCTTTGCTAGGCGTACCAAGCGAACCTGCGACGGAGCAGGATTGGGGAACCGAGTGGCTGGACCTGATTCTCTCTGCTAAAACCGTAGCTGGGCTGGATGAAGCGATCACGCATATCAACCAATACGGTAGTCACCACACGGACAGCATCATCACTCAGAATCGTGCCGTTGCGGAACGCTTCCAGCATGAGGTGGACAGTGCGGTGGTCATGCATAACGCAAGCACCCGCTTCAATGATGGGGGCGAGTTTGGTTTCGGGGCAGAGATCGGTATCAGTACGGACAAGTTGCATGCGCGCGGTCCCATGGGATTGGCAGAGCTATGCAGTTACAAGTATCTGGTGGATGGATCCGGGCAGGTGAGGTAGTCGAAGTGATTGCACTCCGAGTTCGACTTTTGGTGTTCTCGGGGTATGAATGAAGTCCCCTCCATGCTCGAAATTCCTGACTATCCCTTCCGTGCTTTCATCTTTGATTGTGACGGCACTCTGGTGGATTCCATGCCGCTGCACTATCAGGCTTGGCTTGCTTCACTGCAGCAGCACGCGGCTCCGTTTGATTTCACGGAAGAGCTTTTTTACGCTAAAGCGGGCGTTCGTGAGCAGGATGTGGTGATTGAACTGAATGCCTTGCATGGCACCCAGGTGGATCCTGATTCTGTCGCGCATGTTAAAGCTCAGATGTTTTTGGAAATCATTCCGCAGGTCAACGAAATCAAGCCTGTGGCTGATTACGCGCGGTCCTTGGTGGGGCGTTTCCCGCTGGCGGTGGCCTCGGGCAGTGAAGAGCCGATTGTGCGCGGGTGTCTGGCAGCGAATGGTCTGTTGGATCTTTTTCCGGTGATCGTGACTCCGGCCTATGTGAAGCGTGGGAAACCTGCGCCGGATATGTTTTTGTTAGCCGCTGAGAAAATGGGCGTGGATCCGAAAGACTGTCTGGTTTTAGAAGATGGTCAGGCGGGCATCGTGGCGGCAGAAGCAGCGGGGATGCAGTGGGCTTTTGTGCCACGGACGCTGAGGTAAACGGGGGCGTCTTGTCTCTGGGGTTTCATTTGTTCAGGTGAGGTGCATTTCCATGCAATCTTGGCTGTCGAGGCTTCGTTACCAGCGGTCTTACTGACCATGATGCGACGTTTACTCCTCACCTGTGCCGGATTGCTGGCCACCTCTCTTTCTGCTGCGCCTAAGGGGCCGCCGAATATTCTTTTCCTGTTTTCAGACGATCTGACCACACAGGCGATTTCTGCCTATGGCGATGAACGGAAGTTGCTGGATACACCGGGGATGGATCGCCTAGCTAAAGAGGGCATTCGTTTTGATCGCTGTCTGGTCACCAATTCGATCTGCGGCCCTATGCGTGCGGTCATTCAGACGGGGAAGTACTCGCACCTGAACGGTTTTTACAACAACAGTAACAACAGCTTTAATGGTGAGCAGCAGACTTTCCCCAAACTGATGCAAAAGGGTGGTTACAGCACGGCTGTGATTGGTAAATGGCACCTGGGAGACAATCCCCAGGGGTTTGATTACTGGCATATCTTGCCGGGCCAAGGCGCTTACTATAACCCGCCGATGATTGATAATGGCAAGCGTGTGACACATACGGGGTATGTCACGGACATCATCACGGATCTGGGTTTGGATTGGCTGAAAAATCGTCCGAAGGACAAGCCTTTCATGCTCATGCTCCAGCACAAGGCTCCGCATCGCGAATGGGAACCAGCGTTGCGTCATCTCGGGCATGATCATGATCGTGTGTATGGTGAGCCGCCGACGCTTTTTGATACCTTTGAAGGTCGCAGCAAAGCTCTGAGCGATCATGACATGGGCATTGAACGTACGATGACCGAGAAGGATCTGAAGCTGGTTCCGCCGCCAAACCTGAATGCGGATCAGCTCAAATACTGGAATGACTACTATGAGCCGCGTAACAAGAAGTATCGCGAAGCTAACTTGACGGGGAAGGAACTCGTTAAATGGCGCTACCAGCGTTACATGCACGACTATCTGGGCTGTGTGAAGGGCGTGGATGAAAGCATCGCTCGTGTGCTTGCTTATCTGGATGAGTCCGGTCTTGCCGAGAACACCATCGTCATTTGCAGCAGTGATCAGGGTTTCTACCTGGGAGAGCATGGCTGGTTCGATAAACGCTGGATTTTTGAGGAATCTCTGCGCACGCCGTTCCTCGTTCGCTGGCCGGGTGTGGCTAAGCCTGGCACCACGAATGATAAAATTGTTTCACTGCTGGATATGGCCCAGACTTTCTTAGACATCGCAGGTCAGCCGCAGCCAGCGGATATGCAGGGGCATTCTTTGGTGCCTTTGTTCAAAGGCGAATCGCCTGCGGACTGGCGCAAGTCCCTCTACTATCATTACTATGAGTTTCCGGTGCCTCACCGTGTGCGCCCGCATTATGGCGTGATCACGGATCGCTACAAGCTGGTTCACTACTACACGCCAGATGTGGATGATTGGGATTTGCTGGATCGTCAGGCTGATCCGCTGGAGGTGAAAAATTTCTACAATGATCCCGCCTACGCTGACACAGTGAAGGAACTGAAGACGGAGTTGGATCGCTTGCAGGTGGAAGTGAAGGAAACACTGCCGCCACCACGCGCATCTCATGGTCGTAAGCCTTTTGATAACGAGCCACCTCTCCCTGCGCCAGCTAAAGGTGCGGGCAAAGGCAAAGGTAAGGGCAAGAAAAAGGCCGAGTAAGGGCGATATTTGAAAAGGGATCTGCCTCATGGGCAGGTCCCTTTTTTGTGGCGTGATTTCTAGGTGGGAGATCAATGGGCTGTTTCAAAAATGATGCAGGTATTTGATCACTCTTTATGCAAAGGACATAAAAAGTGCCGTCCAGCTTACGTTCATGATCTGTGCGTTTTTCTTTTGCTCTTTTATTCACGATTGCCCTGCTGGGAGTGACCGCTTTGTCGGCCACAGAGATCTTTAAGCCCGTGGCTTGTGAAGGGGCTTATAAGCGGCATGTGCAGGGTATTTGCACCAACCAAAAGGATGCCATTTACTGGTCATGGACCGAGGCGATTGTGAAAACGGATCTGGAAGGACACATCGTCAAGAAGGTGCCCGCACCCAGTCACCAAGGGGATCTATGCTATCACGATGGGAAGCTCTACGTGGCCGTGAATTTGGGGGAGTTTAATCGACCTGCGGGGAAAGCGGACTCTTGGGTGTTTGTTTATGATGGCGAGACTTTGGCTGAGTTGTCGCGACATGCTGTGCCTGAATTGGTACACGGAGCAGGAGGCATGGCTTATCATGACGGACGCTTTGTCATCATTGGAGGTTTGCCGCCGGGTACGGAAGAAAACTATGTGTATGAATATGATGCACAATTGAGGTTTCTCAAACGTCATACCTTGGCCAGTGGCTACACGCTCATGGGGATACAGACCGTGGAGTATGCTGAGGGGGCTTGGTGGTTTGGATGTTATGGAAAACCGACGGTGCTTCTGCGGGCTGATGAGAACTTTCAGTTCACTGGCAAGTGGGAGTTCAATGCCTCGGTGGGGATTGTTAACATTGGGCCTAATCAGTTTTTGATTGCTGAAAATAAGGCGGCAAAAGAAATCGGAAATACAGCCCGCCTTCGCCTTGCCCATGCTGAGGGGGATAAGGGGATGGTCTTGGATGGGGCGAAGTGACGTTGTGAAGATTCAATCTCCTGAACTTTGTTGAAAAAACGGTCTGGTTTGGGGTGTTGAGGTGGGTTCAAGTTGTGACCATGGGTTTCGTGGTTGCATCACCAACCTTAGTTTCCCATGCGAATGACTTTCTTCAAACACCTTGCCCTATTGACGCTGGCCTTGGTTTCGGCTGCACAAGCGGCAGATAAGCCTAACTTTGTCTTTATCCTTTGTGATGACCTGGGTTATGGCGATGTACGCTGTTTGAATCCTGAGGGCAAGATTCCGACGCCGAACATGGACCGGATTGCCAAAGAAGGTGTGATATTCACCGATGCACACACTCCTTCCAGTGTCTGCACCCCGACTCGCTACGGAACCGTGACCGGACGCTATAACTGGCGCACGAAACTGCAGAGTGGTGTGCTCGGTGGACTTAGCCCGCATCTCATCGCCACAGATCGGATGACCGTGGCGTCCATGCTGAAGTCTCAAGGCTACAAGACGGCTTGCATTGGCAAATGGCACATGGGCATGGACTGGGTCGTGAAGGAAGGGCAAACGGTGTCTGAGTTGACCATCGAATCTCGTGAACAGGCCTGGAGTGTGGATTTTACACAGCCTGCTAAGAATGGCCCAAATAGCGTGGGCTTTGATTACTACTTCGGCATCAGTGCCTCGCTGGATATGGTTCCGTATTGCTTCATCGAGAATGATCGAGTGACTGTGCAGCCGACGGAAGATCGTGAGTTGGAGATGATTCAGGGGCTGGATAAAAAGTTTACCCGCAAGGGGCCTGCTGCGCCTGGGTTCACAGGTTATGAGGTGCTGCCCACTTTGGCGAGTCATGCTGAGGCTTTTCTGAAAGAGCGTGCTGCGGATGCTAAGGCTGGAAAACCCTTTTACCTGCATTTGCCGCTGACTTCTCCGCATACCCCGATTCTTCCGAATCCTGAGTGGCGTGGCAAAAGCAGCCTGAATCAATATGGTGACTTTGTCATGGAAACGGATGCCATTGTTGGCCGAGTGTTGAAGGCGCTGGATGATAATGGCCTCACGGAAAATACGGTGGTGATCATGACCAGTGACAATGGTTGCTCACCGAGTGCTAACTACCCTGAGTTGCTGGCAAAAGGGCATAACCCCAGTGCAAACCTTCGTGGTCATAAGGCAGACATTTATGACGGTGGTCATCGGGTGCCTTTCTTGGTGCGCTGGCCTGCCAAGGTGAAGGCTGGACAGATCACGAGCCAATTGACCTGCCTAACTGATTTTATGGCAACGGCTGCTGACATTACGGATACGAAACTGCCTGATAATGCGGCTGAAGATAGCTTTAGCTTTTTGCCTGTCTTGTTAGGTCAGGATGGTGGCGTGTTGCGTCAGAGTCTGGTGCATCACAGCATCGGTGGTTATTTTGCCCTTCGTGAAGGGAAGTGGAAACTGGCGTTCTGCCCTGGCAGTGGCGGCTGGAGTGAGCCTCGTCCTGGCAAAGAAGCCAAGGATGCACCCTCAGTTCAGCTTTTTGATATGGAGGCTGACATCGGAGAAAAGAATAACCTCCAAGCGGAGCATCCTGAGATTGTGGCGAGCCTGACAATGAAACTGAAGCAAATCATTGCAGATGGTCGCAGCACACCCGGAGAGAAGCAGGGCAATGATGTGCCTGTGGAAATGATCAAAAAAAGCCCACCCAACAAAGGGAAGGCAAAGAAGTGATAGGGCTTCTGACCTGGTAAAGCCGGGTTTAAATTTGATTGTCTGAATTCAAGCAGAGGCCAATTTGGCCTCTGCTCTGAAGTTTGGCCTTTAACTAGACAAGAGGCGAGCCACGGAAGTGAAAAGGTTTCATTTTTGTCTGGACGGCAATCTAGTTATGCGACTAGTTTGTTCTAGCCATGGGATTCCCGACTAAAGTTCAGCTCATTCAACGCAAGGCCAGCGAGCAGTGGTATATCAACTTCCCCTCCGCCTTGGCTCAGGCCATGGACTTTGCCAAAGGGGAAACCGTTGAGTGGATCGTTGCCGACAAAGGCCACCTCATCCTCGCTCGCAAGGAAACTCCGCCTAACCCTGTGGCGGTGGAAAAAAAAACGCCCCATCTCTAAGCCTTCAGTTAGACTCCCTGTTGACGGCCACCCGCCGCGCCACGCCCACCGCAGGCTGCGCCAAGCGTCTCGCCCAGCACATGCTTGGCAGCCTCCTGTGTCCAGAGCGACTCACGGTGACCAACCTCATTTGCACTGGCGGTGGTCACCAGCAGGACTGGTCAGCTCATTACCGACTCTACTCGCAGGATCGAGTTGATGAATCCGTGCTCTTTGATGAAGTGCGCACGGCTTTACTCAAGGAACTCCCCGCCCAACAGCCTTTGGTGGTGGCCCTGGATGATACGGTGGTGCGCAAACGCGGTGTGCATATCGATGGCGTAAGTTGGAGACGCGATCCACTCGGCCCGCCCTTCCAAACCAACCTCGTGCGCAGCCAGCGTTACCTCCAGTTCTCCGCCGCCTGGCCACTGGCACAAGGGGCGGCCCGCCTTGTGCCCATCGGCTTCTTCCACGCGCCCAGTGCGCCGAAGCTGGCCAAGGAGGCGCGCGAGGATACGCAAGCTTTGAAGCTTCATCGTGAACGACAAAAGCAAATGTCGCTCAATGCCCATGCCCTGACTCACATGCAGCAGTTGCGCAGCCAGTGCGAAGCCTCCCGGAGCCTGCTTTTTTGTGGTGACGGCAATTACACCAATGCCGCAGTGCTGCGGGGTCTGCCCGAGGGCAGCACCTATCTGGGGCGCACGCGCAAGGACACCGCTCTGCATGAACGGCCTGTGGCCAAGGCACCGGGAGCCAATGGCCGCCGCCCCAGCTACGGGCCGCCGACTTTGACCCCAGAGCAACTGCGTGTGGATGAAGCCACGCCCTGGTCACAAGTGCCAGCTTTTGCTGCCGGCCAGCGCCACAACTTCCGGGTTAAGACCCTTGGCCCAGTGCTGTGGCGTAAAGCCGGGGCTGACCTGCCCATGCGCATCGTCGTCATCGCCCCACTGGGCTACCGCCTGCGCCAAGGCTCCAAGCTGCTTTACCGGCAGCCAGCTTACCTGATGTGTAGCGATGTGAACCTGCCGCTCAAAGACCTGCTGCAATACTACCTGTGGCGTTGGGGCATTGAGGTGAACTTCCGGGAGGAAAAAAGCCTCATTGGCACTGGCGAGGCTCAGGTGCGTGGCGTGGCGTCCAATCAACACCTGCCCGCCATGACGGTGGCCGCCTATGCCATGCTCTGGACAGCGGCGCTGCGTCTGCATCAGAGCCAAGAAACGCTCCAACTGCTGCAACCACCACGATGGCGGCGTAAGCGAGCCGCTGCACTGCAAGGGCAATCACAACAGCCGCCATTGCCAAGCACAGGCGACCTGCTGCGACTGTTGCGTTACCAAACCTGGGCAGGTGCCTTACGAGCAAGCACTTTATCCCCCTTCGTTACCGAGAATAGATCAATGATGACCGCCCAGAAACCTCCGCCACCAACAGGCCTCAGCCTCCCTGGCATGCTCTTTGCCGTCGCCTAACTCTCCTCACACCCCAAAAATCAACTCACCTAACCAGATATTCGGAGCCAAACTTCAGAGCAGAGGCCAATTTGGCCTCTGCTTTTTTATTCAAAATGGATCAATAGCGGTGTTATTTCAGATAAGAGGGTGCGCTCTAATACGATTTTGCGTTACAGACTGGCGGAATTCTTCCAAT
>JAOZVT010000342.1 GCA_025869455.1 Prosthecobacter sp. | reverse complement strand
ATTCATCGTCCAGACCTCAGCCACATCACCCTTGGGGGTGAAGCGACGCCAGCAGATGCGTTTGCCATCGGCACTGAAAAACGGGCCACCATCATACCCCGGCACATTGGTCAGTTGCTTCACATTTTGACCATCGGCATCCGCCACATAGATCTCCATGAAGTATTGTTTATCCACCTTCAGACGTTCTTCGTCTTCCTTGCTTAGCTCTTTGGCATAGGCAGCACGGTTGCTGGCAAAGACCATATGTTTGCCATCCGGTGAATAAGCCCCTTCGGCATCATAACCAAGGGTGTGCGTGAGATTTTTCAGAGCCTTGTCTGCCAGGGTGTATTCCCAGATGTCGTAGTGCTCATCGTAATCCCAGGAGTAGCGCCGCACGCGGCTGCTGGCGCGCTCCTTGTATTCAGCGTCCTGGAGATCTTTGGATTTAGGGTCGGCATGAGTGCTGGCAAAGAGGATGCGTTTGCCATCAGGATGAATCCACGCGCAACTGGTCTTGCCCATGCCGGGGGAGATGCGTTCCTGATCCCCCGTTTCCAGGTCCATGAGGTAGATTTGGTAAAAGGGATTTCCAGCTTCACGCTCAGACTGGAAGACCATTTGGGTACCCTCCGCATTGAAGTACCCTTCCCCGGCACGGCGGCCCTCAAAGGTGAGTTGGCGGATGTTCGTCAGGTAATCGGCCTCTGTCTGGGCAAAGGCGGAGGTCAAGATCAGGCAAAGGGGGACAAGTAGGCGCATGGTGCTAATAAGAGAACATACGCAGCCAGCAGCGTCTTGCAGTCAAGGGAACGAACGAGAATGAAGTACCAAGGGTTGTAGGAGGACAAGGTTTATCCATGAGCCTGCCGACGAGGTGGAAAAAGCATGGAGAAACGACAACGCCCCCTTTTTATTTAGATCGACTTTGAGGCTTGCCAGGCTTCTTGCGACTTCTTTATGCTAAGAAAATGTATCAGCCGCGCTTTCTCCCCCACGCGATTGTCTTGATCAGCTTCTTGGCCACTTTGAGCCAAGGGCAGACGAGTTTTCCTGTCACCTTAACACTGAATCCTGATGAGCCGATCACGGCTGGGACTAGCCTACTTTGGAGTCCATCAGGACAAGCTGCCTGGGATGCCATGCGGATGTTCCATGGGGTCGAACGATTGGAACTGGTTCCTCCCACACCGATTGCGGATGTTCTTAATGATTTTCAATGGGATGCAGCCAGCGTCTTACCTGCAGGCACGGTCGTCTTTGGGGGAGAGGATTCTGTGGCCCGGCGCGCTGAAATCCGGGAGGAATTGCGTAAAAAAGTAGGACCTAAGGCGGCAGCTATGATCGGTC
>JAOZVT010000341.1 GCA_025869455.1 Prosthecobacter sp. | reverse complement strand
CTCGTTATACAAACCTGCGAGACGTTAAGCGATTTCCTCGACTTGGATTTCTAGACATTGATTGGAAGAATTATGACTTTCTTCGACATTTGGAAGTGGCAAAGCTCACGCGGCCAATAATCACGGTTGCTCGGGATATTGAAGAAAAACGAGATCTACGTCGGTCAATTGACCAAGCTTTCCGCCTACTTGAATTCACAAAGTACGTAATCGTTGTCCCCAAGGACAAGAGTTTGGAAGCACGGTTATGTACAGCGATCCCAAGAGAATTCTTGTTGGGGTTTAGCGTTCCGACCCGATATGGCGGCACCAAACTCGCTCCAGAGGCATTTCGTCGTCCCGTCCATTTATTAGGTGGTAGACCAGACGTACAACGCAAATTGGCAAATAGAATGCCGGTCTTCAGCATCGATACAAATCGATTTACTTTAGACGCCGCTTTTGGCGACTACTTCGATGGCGAAATTTTTCGACCCCATCCCGTTGGCGGATATAAAAACTGCCTTACTGACTCTTTAAGGCACATGACTGCTTTATGGAAAACTTACCACGCGAAGGGTTTTAAAAATGGCTGACGATGCCGATCCAGAAAAGCCCCGCAGGGACTTTCTTCTTGCGATGTATGGCCAATTAATGAACGACATAAATCGGCATATCGTCGTCGTTTGGCAGTCTGTCGGCGTGCTGTTTGGCGCCTTCGCCGTGTTTGCCCTCGTAGAGAAGCAAGTTATCTCACTCGATATTGCCACGTCCTTAATCATCATTCTGTGCGGCTGGGTGATAGCGCATGTGTACGACGCGGGTTATTGGTACAATCGCAACTTAGTTATTATCGCAAACATTGAGCGGCAATTTTTGCGAACCTCAGATTTGAAAGATATCCATTACTATTTTGGGTCGCATCGAAAAGCTGGCGCGCTGATTACTCACCTAGAAATCCAAATGTACTTGGCTCTCGGGGTTGCGTTGCTAGTTTTAACTACTCATTTTTTTACTATCGTTCTTCCGGTCTGGCAAAAAACCAAAGTGGGAACTGGCCTAACCTATCTGCCTTGGTTCGCGACCTTAATCGGCCTGATGTTCTGGGGCTGGTCCAGAAGAAAAGCGATAAATAGGTACAACAATTTTCTCCTAAACTCACCTGGCAAACAAATCGACGACTCTGGAATCAACCATGGACCGGGCCACCCGGTGGGATGACCCATGGTCAAGGGAAGCCACCTCACAACGGAATGTTGTCGTGCTTCTTCATCGGCACGTCGACGTGCTTATCCTTCAGCATCGCGAGCGCGCGGGCGATGCGCTTGCGGGTCGAGTGCGGCATGATGACGT
>JAOZVT010000340.1 GCA_025869455.1 Prosthecobacter sp. | reverse complement strand
CACTTGCTCAATGGTACCGACGAAAAAAGATAAACCAAGAATGGGGCGAGTATTGGCCATGATCGGACGCGTTAAAAGTTCTAACGAAAAGATTGATAGCAGAACGAGTGCCAGAAAGCCTGTTCGGCCACGTGTCCTTTTAAGTAAGTGTCTCAACAAAAGCCGCATAGGCTTCACGAAGGCCCTCTTCTAGAGGCACGCGCGGTGTCCAGCCCAAACTCTGAATGAGATGCGAGTCCAGGAGCTTACGCGGTGTGCCGTCCGGCTTTGTGGTGTCAAATTTAAGCTCACCCTCATATCCCACGACTTTCTTCACCGTCTGCGCGAGTTCACCAATGCTGCACTCCTGGCCGCTGCCGACATTAACCCAATCCGGTGGGTTTTCTAACGCGAGCAAATGTAGGCAGGCCTCAGCAAGATCATCCACATGCAAAAATTCACGCAAGGGAGTTCCGGTGCCCCAAACGGTCACCGCTTCACTCTGCTCGACTTTCGCCTGATGAAAGCGACGCAGCAGACCAGGGATCACGTGAGAATTGTCGGGATGGTAGTTATCTCCAGGACCGTAGAGATTGGTCGGCATCGCCGAATGAAACATCACTCCATATTGACTGCGGTAGTGCTGGCATAATTTCAGCCCCGCAATTTTGGCCAAGGCATATGCTTCATTCGTGCATTCCAACGGCCCCGTGAGCAGGCAGTCTTCCGGCATCGGCTGCGGAGCCATACGTGGATAGATGCAGGAGCTACCGAGAAACAACAAGCGCTTCACCCCCACTTTGTAAGCGGCGTGAATCACATTCGCTGACATCATCAGATTATCATAGATGAACTCAGCCGGGTAAGTGTTGTTTGCGTGAATGCCACCTACTTTCGCGGCGGCTAAAATCACTGTTTCAGGTTTGGTCTCGCCTAACCAATTTTCTACATCAGTCTGTCTCCGCAGATCAAGTTCCGCATGGGTGGCGGATACAATGTCTTCACCACCACGCTGTCGAATTGCCCGAACAAGGGCGCTGCCCACCATGCCGCGATGGCCAGCGATGTAGATGCGAGAATCAAAAAGTGACATATACGAAAGGAAGGTTAAATGAAGCGTAAAGAACCCATTGGGTTATTTGAGCAAGCTATGAGGTCAGACGCTTATATCTGGATGCATTTCAGCGGTCAGTTTAGCTTTTTTTGGAGACTTCCTCATACACCTTCATGACACCGTCTGCGTGTGCTTTCCAAGTGTATTTATGCTGCACATAGGCATGCAATCTTTCTGGCGTGAGTTCATTTTTCCACGTGCCTTTGATAAATCTTAAAATGCCCTCAGCCAGTTCATCCG
>JAOZVT010000339.1 GCA_025869455.1 Prosthecobacter sp. | reverse complement strand
CTGTGTTTCACCCCCGCATCGGTGAGCGCGGCATGGTATTCACGCACCGTTTTAAGGTGCCCAGGATCTGCTGTTCCACAGGCGACCTGAATGCGCAGATTGGCCTTAATATCCTCCAAATTCTTCAGCAGATTCAGATAGGAATCATTCGCCTTCAGTCGCTCCACGTCATCTCCCAGGTAGGCATTGGGCAATTGCGCAGCCTCCGAAACATGCATGACATTGCCACTTTGATTAAACAAGGAAGCAAACATCTCGGGATGTTTCATGGCCAAGTGCGTTGACCCGCGCCCGCCCATGCTGAATCCCTCAATGCAGCGCGCTTGGCGATCCGCGATCGTGCGATAGGTAGCGTCGATGTGAGGGATGAGTTCTTTGATAAACGTCGTCTCGGCCATGAAACGACCATCCACAGAGTCTTGATACATGGTCGAACGGCCACCATTGGGAAAGACCATGATGATCTCTGGCAGACGCCCCGCGAGGATACCTTCCTGCAAGACACTCGCAGAATACACAGAGCGTGCTTCGTTGCCTCCGGCTCCATGCAGATGATAAATCACCGGGTAATGGCGATCCTTATCTTTGGCATAACCAGGAGGCAAATAGACGCAGTAACCGATCTCCCGTTTCATCGCCTCACTCGTGTAAGTGTGATGCGTCACCCCAGCCGGAAGTTCCGGCACAGGAGACACCACCCACATGTCATCAGCATTGGTTTGATTAGACTTCGCAGCCATCAAAGAGGCATCGCCAGCCAAGACTAACAGAGTAGAAAGTAAGACGAAAGGTTTCATGAAAGGAGAACTCATTCAGAAGTGACAGAGGTGCGGGCAGAGCAACGAAGTTACTTCTTCCCTTTGCCTTTCTTCTTGCTCTTCGTTTCAGGCAGAGGCCCAGCCAGAGGCGCGGTTTCAAAGTAGGAACCACCATTGATCAAACGAGGATCACCTGTGCGGGTAAGCTCATCCATGAGCTGCTTTTCCATGTCTTCTTTCACCTTCGCATAAGCGGGATCTGCTGCCACGTTCTTCGTCTCGTGTGGATCGTTCTTCAGGTCGTACAGCTCATACTTCGGGCGTTTTCCATAGACCCAGTTGAAGTGTTCTTTCCATTCAGGACTATTGCGCACGCCCACCATCCAGGCCTTCGTTGGGCCTGCATCTTCATCCGGCAAGGTCACCCGCGTTTCTTCCGTAATCTCCTCAGCCGTCGGAGCATCCATGCTATCTAGGCGATACGGATCGCCCATGGGCCAGCGCTCTGGATGAAAATTCACGATGAACAAAAAGTC
>JAOZVT010000338.1 GCA_025869455.1 Prosthecobacter sp. | reverse complement strand
TTTCAGCACAACATCGAATCCCAAATCTGGAAACGTCTGGCTGAAGCGGAAGCTTCCCTCATCAAACGACGCTACCTGCATCTGCAATATCGGCGCATGTTTGTGTGGGAAGACAAACTCTCACGTCTCTTTGATGGCGTCATCACGGTATCCCCAGATGACAGTCGCTTAGCCCGCGAGCTTTATGGCCTGAGCAATGTGCTTGGCGACGTGCCCACTGGCGTGGATGTACAACTCTTTCAGCCTGGGTCCCCCGCAGCGCCGCCTTTCACTGTTGGTTTTCTCGGCTCCATGGACTGGATGCCCAACATTGACGCCTGCCAGTTTTTCCTGGATGACATTTTTCCGCAGGTCCAAGCGCAACGCCCGGATTGCCGTCTGAAAATCATTGGTCGCAATCCTCCGGCTCACCTGCGGGAACGGGCCAATGACCACATCATCGTCACCGGAACCGTGGATGATGTAGCTCCTCATGTGCAGAGTTGTCATGCCATCATCGTTCCGTTGCGTGCAGGGGGTGGAACACGCATTAAAATTTACGAAGCCATGGCCATGGGCGTTCCCGTGATTTCCACGCGCATCGGCGCAGAGGGACTCCCTGTGGTCCATGAAGAGGACATCCTCCTCGCCGATGAAGCCTCTGATTTTGCCAACGCAATCGTACGACTCGCCAATGAACCAACTCTTGCTGCGAGTTTGGCTAAACAAGCTCGCTTGAATGTGGAAAATCACTATTCATGGACAGCCGCCACACGCATCTTTATGGATCAGTGCGCGAACTGCCTGCACCGCTAACAAACATTATGACTTCCGAATCATCTCGTTCCCTCGATCGTCTGCGTCATCATTATGAAGTGGAACGTGAACTGGCAGCGCGTCTGCGCAAATCTACCCGTGAAGAGCGCACCACCCTTTTTGCTACGCTTTACGGAGAGCTCTTCGACCGCGTCCCAGATCATCCCCGCTTAACCAGGCGGGATACCCCTGCGGACAGCCAACGCAAGGTCGCTTCTCAAATGCGGTTGCTGGCACCTTTCTTCAAACCTGACAGCACCCTTCTGGAATTCGCACCTGGTGATTGCCGCTTGGCCGCTGCTGCTGCTGCCAAAGTCAAAAAAGTGATCGGTGTGGACATCTCAGATCAACGTTCCTCCACGGAGGAATCACCCGCAAATCTCGAACTCGTTGTCTATGATGGCTACCAGTTGGATGTGGCTCCGCAGTCCGTGGACATTTGTTTCAGCTACCAATTTCTGGAGCACTTGCACCCCGATGACATTGATCC
>JAOZVT010000337.1 GCA_025869455.1 Prosthecobacter sp. | reverse complement strand
CGGCAGACTTGGCGGCGGCGCTGGTGGATTGCTCCTTAGCCCACTCATCAAATTCTTTGCCTTCAACCACTTCAAGCACGGCTTTCATCTGAGCATGACCTGGGCCGCAAAGCTGACCACAAATGATGTCCCAGGTACCTGTCTTCACAGGTTTGAACCACATGTGGGCTTTGACTCCAGGGATAGCATCCTGAGCGGCACGCATAGGAACGAGTGCCAAGTTATGAATGACGTCTTTGCTCGTCACGTCCACGATCACGGGGCGACCAACGGGAAGCTTCATGGTACCAGGATTGATGAAGTCATCCTTACCATTCGGGTCCATAAGATCGCGGCCAGTGATATTGGCTGGATTGACACCTTTGATATTCCAAGTGCTCAGCATCAGGTCATTGCCAGAGTACTGAAAGTTCCATAGGAACTTTTCGCCCATGGCGCGGATTTTGACGGTGTCTGGGCTGGTCGGGAAGTCATCTGCCTGACGTGACCAGAGAGGGAACGCGAAACCCAAGAGGAGGATGGCTTCAACCACCACCACGCCGATTTCAATGTGGGTGGAGGCATGTCCACGAACACCGTGGTAGTCCGCTCTAGGATTCTTCGACTTGCGGAAGCGGAAGAAAGCAATTGTTAGAAAGATGGACCAGCCGACGAAAAGGGCGAGCATGAACCAATGGACGAAACCGAGCATGTGGTCCACGAGACCGCCGTGCTCTGAGGCGTTTTGGGAAATGCCAATCCAGGTATTGATGTCAGAGACGCTCATGAGTAATTACAGGGGGAAGATTAAAGCGGGGCCTCAGGTGAGAGGCGACTTTGTTTGCGGGCAAAATTGAAGAAAATGAGACCGACGAAAGCCATTCCAATCGTCAGGAAACCAAGCATGACGAGCACGGCGGTGTCTTGAGCCTGAGCCATGAGACTGCCTGGGTCAGGTCGGCAGGTGGCGCAAGCAAGTTGAAAGAAGAAGGCGTTCACGGTGAATCAAAAGTTAACGTTAGACGATGATGGTGCGGCTTTTTTTGAAGACGTACCAAACTCCATAGGCGGTCATGACTATGCTCAACCAACCTGCAAAGATACCTAGACCGCTGACTCCCAGAGACTCAGCCTGCTCTGGCAGCATGCGCGTCCACAGCCAAAATCCCAGGTCACCGAGGATGGCGAAAAAAAGGAAAACGATGTGGAAGTGCTTGAGAGACATAACCGTCGAAAGTTAGGGGCTATTGATTGCTATCGTAAAGTCCACTGAAGACCAGAGGATCGTGCGCAGAGAATACGAACAGGAAGAACAATGCGAAGGCTAAGGCTATCGTGAAGGCGAGGATTTTGTAAATCATCTTCGATTCATGATTTAAGTGCATGAAAATCAGAGCCACAAGGCCAGCTTTGAAAGTCGCCAAGATCATGCCTACCAGAATATTCAGACTGTGAGTTGGCAACTCCCAGAAGGAGAGAAGCACCGTCGCAATAGTAAAAACACCAAGGAGGAGACCAACGATTTTGATCTTCTTGATCGATTTGTAGATTTCTTCAGGACTGTCGGCCATAAGATAGAAAGGGTAAGAATTCGAAACGGAGGCCTGCGCTTAAAGGAGATACAGGAGGGGGAAGAGGAAGATCCAAACAAGGTCAACGAAGTGCCAGAAAAGGCCACCGACTTCGACGCGATTCGCGAGGCGCTCAGGATCTTCACGGAGCATTTTGCCATCAAAAAGCAGGAAGTAAGTCAAGACAATGGCACCACCCACCACATGCAGACCATGCAGACCTGTGAGGGTGAAGTAGATGGCGTAGTAAGTGTTCAGTTTTGGCGTGTAATTGGACCAGAAAGCGATGTCCTTCTTTTCCAGCGTCACTTTCGGGCCGTGGCCGCTGTGTTCAGCGTGAGCCTCACTATGTTCTTCCATCTTGGCTTCAGCCTTGTGGCCCTCTCCATGAGCTTCACCCTCTGCTGCTGGTGGGGTGGAGCTTTCGATGTGGAGGTAATAGGCTTCTTTTTGGTGAGTGGCACTTTTCAGCGGGTCACGGCTAGGATACTTCGTTTTGAATTCCTCTTCGGCGTGATCGCGATTGGCGATGAAGGCTTTCTTCCAGCTCTCACCCAGGTAATGGTTGTTCCAGGCCAGGGAGTTCTCTGCATCTGGCACGGAGCGAGCGTCCACACCATCAACTGTAAGCGTCATTTTATCATCCAGCAGCTTTCCTTCAGCCACAGTGCCATCAAGGAAGCTAATGGTAGTGTCTGTGTAATTGAGGATTTTGGAAGGCTTGGCGTGGATTGTAACAGGTGTGAGTGCTGTTAGTTTGATCGTGCCAGTGCTTTTTCCAGCTTTCTCAGCTTTAACCAGGGCGTCTTTTTGGAGCTCTTGAAATGTAGCCTTTGTCAGAGTGATCTCATCGCCCGCTTCAGTCTTGAATTTGGGAGCTTCACCTTCGATCAGCGGCAGTACGTAGTTAACGGGGTCAGCTTTAATGCCTGAATTTTGTGCATAAATGGTGAGGGTGAACTTGGAGGCTTCGCCAAATTTGATTTCGTAGCCATCTTCCAAGTGACCCGTGAGGAAGGTGCCGTCCGTGAGCTTGACCGCGTAGTGACTGAACTTAGCGCGATACTCAAAGCTCTTGATGACCATGAAAGTCAGGGCGCAGAGGATCGTGATGGCCAGATACATCTTAAATTGACCAATTTTTCGTAGCTTGAGGTTGGCCCAAGCAAGGAGGACAGTCACGGAAGAAAAGATGAGCACCAGAGTGTTCACAAATCCTAGGGTGACGTTCAATTCGTGGACGGGCCAATGATAGTCGGCTCCCACACGCAGGAAGATGTAGGAAGAGAAAAGGCCGCCGAAAAGCATCACCTCAGAAGCGAGGAAGAGCCAGATGCCGACCTTGGCATTATAGAGACCCGTGTCTGGGCGGGCGGTAACTGTATAAGGGATGTCCATTGCGAAAGAGTGCTCAGTGTTCAGTTCTCAGCTCAGATCAATGATGAGCGGCTGGTGCAGGAGTGGAAGCTGGGGCGGTGGCGGCTTTACCGGGCTCTGTTTCCCACTGGGGTAGGAAGTCTTGGGAGCAACCAGGAACGCTGTATTCATAAGGTCCACGAACTGCGACAGGCTCGAAGGTAAAGTTACCATGAGGAGGTGGCGTCGGGGTGGCCCATTCCAGGGTGGTGCAGCCCCAAGGATTGTCGCTAGTGATCTTTTTCCCACCTTTGATGCTGAGGAAGACGTTCAGAATGAAAGGAACCTGGCCGAGGGCAAGGATGAAGGCACCGACGGACATGAGGACGTTCAGGCCCAGAAGGCTATTCGGGACGTCCATGCCGAAGAGGCCAAAGATGTTGGAGCTAAGCTCGGTGATCCAGTTGGAAGCACCACTTGTCTGCTCGAAATACTTACCACCATCATACCAACGGCGGTGGAAACCACCCATGCCCTGAATAAACATTGGAGCAAAGATGAGGTTCATTCCGAGAAGGGAAGGCCAGAAGTGCAGCTTACCCAGGAAGTCATTCATGGTGCGCCCGGTGATCTTTGGATACCAATGATAGACACCAGCGAAGAGGGCGAAGATGGTGCCCGGTGCGACGACGTAGTGGAAGTGACCAATCACGTAGTAAGTATCATGCAGCGCCAAGTCAATGAAGGTGAAGGCGAGGGGAAGTCCGGTGAGACCACCGATACCGAACATGGGCAAGAAAGCCGAGGCGAACAACATCTGCGGATTGAAGCGGATAGAGCCGCCCCAAAGAGAAATCATGAGACCCGTGAGAAGAATCACTGATGGCACGGAGATAAGTACGGTGGTGATCTGGAAGTAGGTGGACATCATGGTGCCCATGCCAGTCAGATACATGTGGTGAGCCCAGACGAGGAAGCTCAGGAAACCAAGTGTCAGGGCTGCATAGACCATGGACTTGTACCCCCATAGAGGGCGACGAGTGTTGGCCGGGATAACTTCTGCCAAGATGGCGAAGGCAGGAAGGATCAAGACGTACACTTCAGGGTGTGCAAGGAACCAGAACAAGTGCTGATAAAGGAGGGGGCTACCACCACCAGAGATGTCCAAATGTTGACCACCTTCCATCAAACCTGAAGGGAGGAAGAAGCTGGCTCCGAAGACGCGGTCCACTAACTGGAGGAGAGCAGCCACTTCAAGAGGAGGGAAAGCCAGAAGGAGCAAAAAGCTGGTCACGAACATGGCCCAGCAGAAGAATGGCATGCGCATCCAGGTCATGCCTTTAGCGCGGAGGTTGATCACGGTGGTGATCACGTTCACGGAACCAAGGAGAGAAGCGGAGATGTTGAAAACCATCGCCGTGAGCCACCACGTGTGACCATGCATCCAGATGTTGGTCACCGCCATGTTGGTGGTCGAGGCCAGAGGAGAATACATTGTCCAACCCGTCTGGACTGCGCCAGTGCCAACGAAGAAGCTGGCCAACATCAGAACGCCGCTGACAAAGAAGAGCCAGAAGCTCCACATATTCAGTTTCGGGAAAGCCATGTCGATGGTGCCGATTTGCAGAGGCATCACGTAATTAACGAAACCAGCAAACCCAAGGGGCACAATGCCGAGGAACACCATGATAGTACCATGCATGGCACCAAGCATGTTGTAGAGTTCACCATTCACCACACCACCAGGAGCCCAGCGGCCAATGGCTTCATGAAAGAGGGGGCCAATGAGGGGGATGCTTTGGACAAACTCCAAACCAGGAACAGCCTGCCCAGGGAAGGCGATGCTCCAACGCATGAGCAACATCAAGAAGAAGCCCAGAAGCAAGAATAGCAGGCCGCTCATGCCATACTGAACACCAATGACCTTGTGGTCACAGGAAAAGATGTATTTGCCGAAGAATCCTGGCTCGTGGTGGTCATGCGCGTGATCTGCTCCATGGGAGTGATCGTGGGTGGTGGCTGCGGCGCTCATAAGATGGAATGAAAAAGAACCTGAAAAATACGTGGCTAAGGCGAAGAAAGACGTGGGCTAAACAAACAAAAACGAAGTCACAACCGAAATGGAATTCGAGAAATGAGGTGTTTTTTGGGTAAGAGTCAGGTGTGGGAATTGACTCCAGGAATGGTGATGGACCGAGCTGGTTTGGGCCACTGGGCTAGGACGGGGCTTCAGGAAGCTAGGCAAAGCCTCTGAAAAGGCTTCGAATGAAGCCTTGCAGGGAAAGGATTGCCTGATGCGATACATGAAGTTTTTTGAATCTCTGTTACTTGGCAGCAGCAGCTGTGGCACCTGGGCCAGCAGGAATTTCCCCAGGAACGTCCTTGTCTTTGAAAGCTTCCAGATCAGACATGGTCCATTGGGTGGCGCGTTTTTCGTCAGCACGCACTTTTTCGACCATTTCCTTGGTGATCATGTGGGCTTCGTTGCCCCAGGAATTGCGGATGAAAGTCAGCACATTGGCCAAATCTCCAGCAGACATGGCTGCGCCGAAGGGCTGCATCCCACCTGGGAAATTGTAGTTTTGACCTTTCACGGTGACCTGCCCAACTAAGCCGTGCTGGACCACGCGAATGAGTCGCTCTGTTCCACCAAGAACCCACTCAGACCCTGCGAGGGGCGGATACTGGCCTGGGAGACCCATGCCGCTGCCCTGATGGCAACCACCGCAAACGGCGTAGCCGCTGGAACCTTTTTTCATAGCCGTTTGGAAAGGATCAGCCGCAGCACCAGCACCTTCATTTCCGGGACGAGGGTCACCCGATTGGCCTGTGGAGAAGGGATTGCTGATATTGAAGCTGAAGCTGCCAGTCATGGGACCAAGCTGACCGCCGGCAACGATGGCGATGATCATGAACAGGAAGATGACCCACATGGGGGCAGGTTCCTGGCCTGGAGCAAGATCAGCTTTTTCGCGCTTCACAGCAGCGTGGAGGCGGTCCAGATCATTGCTGTCGGGATTTGGGAAAGAGGAGGGAGCACTCATGGGTGGGGGTCGCGAGAGTTCCGTGGTTATTTCTTAGCTTCGGCTGCGGGGGCAGCTGCGACAGCGGTGGATTCACCAGGGACGGGATAAGCTTTTTTGAGGGAGAGAAGGTAGTTCACCAGATTCTCAGCTTCAGGAGTTGGGATCACTTCGTAACCTTCTTTGACCGCAAATTTCTTGGGGAGTTTCAGAGCTTTGTCAGAAACAGGGCCTTGGGCGAGGCGCACCGTATAAAGGTGAGCAAAGGAAGGCATATTAGACCAGTCGTGAAGCGATTTGGGAGCAAACAGCATCTGGTGGATGGTCGCACGATCAGGGGCGCGCCAGCCGTAGTTGGCTAAGTCTGGGCCACTCCGCTGAACGCCAAGGAAGGCGTAAGGTTCGCCCAGGTAGTCACGCAGCGTGTTGGAGCGGGTAGCTTCAGCAGGACGAGCTTCCTGGTCTTCACCCCAACCTTTGCGCCAGCCATCGAGAGCGAGCTGAGTCGGGCGGATCATCTGGGTGTGGCACTGGACGCAACCTTCGCGGGCATAGACCAGTTGGCCTTGGCGATTGATTGGTGCAGGTGGGTAGAGTCCTTCAATACCATCTTTGTCCTTATCGTAGGCGACTTGGGTCAAAGCTTGATATTTGATCGCTGGAATAACGATCAGGCAAAGCCAAGGAAGACCAAAGCTAGCGATTAGGGCGAGAATAAACGTGCGGAACTGGCTCATGCGTGGGCGGCTTGGGGAAGGACGTCTTCGTGTTCATGCTCAAGCAGCGTCGGGGCAGAGCTGCGGCGACCAAGACCGGCCACCATAAGCATGAGATGGATAAGGAACCAAACGTTGGACCAAGTAATGAGGGCCCAAGCGATGGCGCGTGCAATGATGTAAGGACGCAGGTTCAAGGCGAGCTGCATGAAATCTTGATCCCACATCTCAGGAGAATTGAGGTCGCCTCCCTGCTGCGCACCTGCGACCAAACTGGTGACAACGATGGTGCCGATACCGTAAACGGAGAACCAGAAGTGATTGCGGATCAGGCGAACTGAGAGCCACTCGCAACCTGTCAGACGAGGGACAATGTAGTAAATCGCCCCGAAGATGGTCATGCTGAAGAAGCCATACAAAGCGACGATCTGGAAACCATACCAAGCCTGGGTGAACTGGAGGGTTGCACCTGTGGAGAAGTTCGAAATTAGGGCCAAGATGGCACCGCTTACTGGATAAAAGAGTGCGCCGAAGAAAACGAAACGCAGTGTCGGGCTGGAGGCGACAAGACTGTGATTACCCAGGGTAGTCAGATGGTGATTAAGGCCAACAACACCGACAGGGATCAGGAGAAGTACACCTGCGGCAGCTCCAACTGCAGGCATCCAGGCTGGGAGAGGGCCTCCCATGTAATGCTGCATGCCAGTCCAACCGCCGAGCACTGCGAGAAGCCAGAAGCCCATTTGTGAGAGCTGGGAACTAGCGATGGGCTTACCCGTGACTTTTGGAATGAAGTAGTATGCAGAGCCGATGGCGACTGGAGCAAAGAACAACAAGATCATCGTATGCACGTACCAAGCATTTATTCCTGCCCCCAGAGCACCGAGGCCTGGGAGGCAATGCAAGGCGACATTGGCGGTGATGAAAATCCAAGGAAACCAGAAGCAGGCTCCTAGGATGTACCAAGTGCTAACCATGAAACCTTCAGGGCGGAAAGCGCGGCCAAACATGAATACCATGGGCCAAGCAAAGGCCAGGAAGCTGATGAGAAGGATCGGCCAGATGAAGGCGGGCATTTCCAGCCATTCCATGGAGGTGCTGCGTCCCAGAAGGATGGCGACTAAGCCGATGGTGACAGCAATATTCCAGAAGATCGCGGCGACATAAAGGACGCTTTTGCCGACGCGAAGTTCCTGGCCAGAGCGGCGGGCCATGATCCAGAGCATGGCACCGAGGCCAGCCTGAACTCCCCAACCATAAACGAGAGCATTGATATGGGTCGGCTGTAACCTCCCGTATTGGAGCACACTGCAGGCACCGAGGAAGTCGGGCGCAAATTGTTTAATGGCGGCTAAGACGCCAAGGATGGTCGAGGCCATCAGCCAGAAAGCGCCGTTGAGGAAGAGGAAGAGCACCGGGCCTTTGACCGACTTATCAATCGCCGCGCGGCGGAGATTATCGGCTTGGGTGTCCGTGGATGCTGGAGAGGTCTGCATAGGTTCCAGGGGAAAAAATCAGTTCGCAGGAGGTGTGGCTGCCGGAGCTGCGGCAGGCGCAGGAGCCGGGGTGGCAGCCTGCTTGAGTTGAGTTGGGGAGCCGGGGACAACCTGGGTGCTGACGCCTGTTGGCTTAGCTTTCAAGGTTTCAAGAGTCTTGGAGAAGATAGCTGATTTTTTAGCCGTATCGTCAAAACCCATTTTGGTAATCAGTTCAGATTGGGCTTTGAGGATTTCTTCTTTGTTAGCGAGCCGCTCAGGCGCACGTGGGTCCTCTGCTCCTTGTTTGGCGAAGCCTGCTTGGATCAGGAAGAATAGGATAGCGAAAGAGGCAAAGGCACCCAACACCCAGAGGAAGGTGGCTCCGGTTTTCGAAGTAGTAGCGGTCGAAGACATGAAAGGAATCAGTTGATGACGTTGGCGGACTCCAGGAGGCGTGGGTCACGGCAGGGATAGAGACTGTAACGGGAGAGACTGCGAAGGAAGATGAATCCCATGGTACCAACGACAGCCAAGAGGGCGACGATATCACCAATCCAAGCACCATTCACCCACCAGCCGACTCCGAGAGAAGGGCCACGCTCTGGGATAACATTCCAATAAATGTCCACTAGGTGCATGAAGAGAATCCAGAGACAGATCAAACTAACTGCCAGAGGGTTCTTTTTGCGAGGCTGAGACAGAAGGAGAACGAAGGGACCGATGAAGTGACCGACGACGATGAAGATGGAAACCCAGCGCCAGCCTTCGGTATTACGGGTGAGGTAGAAGCGTGTTTCTTCCGTGATGTTGGCGTACCAAATGAGGAAGTATTGGCTGAAGGCGATGTAAGCCCAGAAAACGGTGAAGGCGAAAAGCAGCTTACCCATCAAGTGATAATGCTCTTCCGTCACGACCTGTTTCATGTAGCCAAGGCCCTTGAGCCAAGTGACCAGAAGGATCGTGAGCGCCATAGAAGCCCAGGCACAACCCGCAAAGATGTAAACACCCCACATGGTGGAGAACCAGGAGTAGTCCAGGGTCATTAGCCAATCGACAGCCGCGAAAGTGACAGTCAGGGCGTAAAAAAGGAGCCAACGGCAGGAGAAGGCACGAGCTTTGATGGTATGCTTGATGTCACCATCCTGATCCTGCATCACTGACTTCTTGCGCAGTGTGCGGGCGATATGCCAGAGGATGAAGAAGTAGAAGGCGAAGCGGAAGTACCAAGCATTGATATTCAGGTAGCCATACTTGCTGACTAGCGTGTGAAGGTGTGGATTGCTGAGAGAATCGTGGTGCAATTGTCCTTTGACTGTCGTTGGCACCTTATGACCACCTTCAGCGTGTTCTGCATGGTCGCCAGCCGCAGCTTCGTGATGCTGGGTCAGTTCTACCTCGGCGGTGCGGTGATGGTTCATCCACTCATAGAGGTGGGTCTGAACCTGAGGAACCAGAAGAGGGAGGCCTAAAATGGCCAAAGGCAACGCCATGTTAGCGAGCTGTTCCCAAAGGCGGCGAATGGCGACTCCCCAGCCTGAGTTTGAGGCGCTGTGAAGAAGAATCCAAAAGCAACCGCCGCAAACGAAGGTGAATGCAAAGAAGAAGGCGAAAAGCCAGCTGTAAGCAAAGACATCTGTCTGGGTGAAAAATAGATATGCAGAACCTGCAAGCCCAAGACCGCCAGCAGCGCCAAAGGCGTTGATGAGCTTGCTGCCTTTGGCAGGTTCGAATTTCTCACCGCCCGGAGGCAGATCATTGAATGTGAGGTGGTGACTCATGCCTTGAAATGCCTTCTGTTACTGGACGGACACGTTGTTTTCCTTTACCGCTACCTGCATGGCGCGGATGTAGGCCACGATGGCCCAGCGATCATGAACGGCGATGTTACCGCCATAGGAACCCATCAAACCTTTGCCGTGAGTAATCACGTCAAAGATGGCTCCGTCTGCTCGGTAAGCCCCCGGATTAGCTGGATCCATGCTGCCAGCTTGATGAAAGTTGAAGGCCGTCATGATGCCATACTTGGAGGTAATGCCCTTGCCGTTGCCTGAGTCACCGTGGCAAATGGCGCAATTGATGTTGAACTGGCGTTCACCGCGCTCAAGCAATGCTTTGTCTGCGGCCACTTCTTTCGGCAGGCCATCACCGTAGTAGTCGCCGATCTTGCCAGTGTTGTAGTAGTCAAGCCCGTTGGTGAAGCCGTAATGCGGTGGCTTGTAGTCAGGGGATGAAGCTGGCTTTCCTGGAATCTCGAAACCCATCGGGACTGAATTGGCGACTGGGCGGCGACCACCGAGTCCATCAGCAAAGAAATCACTCTTGGCCTGATACTTTACTTTCGCCTGGTGATCCATGTCTTGGAAGATTTCCAGGGGTGGCAATTCGGATTTGCTGCCACGTGTGCCAAAGGCGGCGACAACGATCGCGGCAACAAAGAGGTAGCTGAGGAAGAAATATTTCATGGAGCGAGCTGGCGGGTACCGCCGGAACTGAGCTTGTGAAAAATTTCACAAGCAGACGAAGATTAAAAACTCGCGGTCACATTGCAAGGACGATTTCGATTTTCTCAGAGCTTCCTTAACCCTGAAAAAAACCTTAAAATCTCCGCTCAGTGGGCTTGACTCAGCGAATAATGAGTTTGAAACCCGCCTGTCCTTGCTGGTCATCCGAGGTCGAAACCAGCAATTGTCCCAGGTGATGACCGCTTTTCCAAGGTGCTCCATTGATCGGTTTGGTCTGGAGAAGATAGGCTCCTGTCCCCGCATTACGAAAGGAGGTGATGCTATTGCTGAAGGGAGCTAATTGCCCGACGACCTCAAAATGTTCCATGAGGGTGAAGTGGTTTTTGTCCAATTCAGTGACTGGCCAGCCTGCACAGGTGACGATAACAAGCAGATTGGCAGGATGGGTATTGCCGTTGGCGGCTGCTCCCTGCGAGGTCTGAACACTTACGGTTAAGGGGACCGTTTTGGGCAGGGATGTAGGCGTGGAGGATTCGATGATCGGTGTTGGTTCTGGCGCTGAGGGGATGACCGCCGTCTTGGGTTCTTCTTTTTTTATTATGACTACTGGGAACTTGACGGTAGATTCGGCAGGTGGGCGCGAGGGTTGAGGGACCGCTTTTTTAGTGATCTTCTTGGCCTTTGGGGCAGGCGCTGGCTTCTTGATGCTGGGGGCAGATTTTTTTGCTGCCCCCTTTTTTAGCGTGGTATTCTTAGCCATAGCGCGGTTTTTCAGATTTCCGGTTAGGCTACGCGAATATGGGCAAACCTGTCGAGCCTTGTGTCAAAATCGGTATAACTCAATGTTTGCTAAAAAGCGTGAATTTGCTCACTATCAGGGCTTTGCGCCAAGGCATAGCTAGTCATGGGTACTCAAAAGAGAGTGCCTGCGAATTTCGTCAGTTATTCACGGTCTTGTTATTCTGGAGTGGCAGCGATGGCATCCACGACGTGGTCCATCTCGGTCTCCGTGTTGTAAAAATGCGGACTGAATCTGAGGTAAGACTGTCCTGCGCGGTCAAAACGGAGAGACGGGCTGATCTTTTGAGCTGTGAGGTGATCAAAGATTTGGGGAAGAGAGGGCTTTTTATCTGCGTCCCGCCAGACGGTGGTGATGCCTGAGGCATTAAGACCGGCATTGGGGCCGAGGAATTGGAAACCTAGTGGCTCCAGTCGTTCGACGAGGCGTGTTTTCAGTCGCAAAAGTTGGGCGCTAATCTCGGTAATGCCTTTTTCTAGCAGTAACTCCATGCCTGCTTTCATGCCCAAGATTCCGGCCACATTGAGTACACCGGGTTCATAGCGCCGACCTCCGGCTTCAAAGTGAATTTCATCTTGGGCGATGAAATTAGGACTCTGGACATTCCAGGAGCCTAACAAAGTGGGGCGTAGGCGTTCCTTCACTTCATCGCGGACATAGACGATGCCTGCAGCCATGGGGCCGAGCATCCATTTGTGCGAATCTGCGGAAAGAAAATCCACATGATCCACACGTGTTTCGAAGGCTCCCAAAGTCTGAATCGCGTCCAGGCAAAAGAGGATGCCGCGTGACCTGAGCATTTGGCCAATGGTATCAATCTGGATACGATAGCCACTCAAAAAGTGGCAAGAGGCGAGGGCGACGAGCTTTGTTTTTGGGGTCAAGAGTGACTCGACCAATTCGGGGGTAATCGCTCCGGGTTCTTTGGGTTTCAGGAGTTTCACCACCACGCCATGCCGTTTTAGATCGGTCCACGGATAGACATTGGCTGGGTAATCGTCCTGGTAACACACCACCTCGTCTCCTGGTTGCCAATCCAAGCCATTGGCCACAAGGCTGAGGCCTAACGAGGTGGGGCCGAGCAGGGAAATCTCGCTGGCTTTGGCTCCGATCAGTTTCGCTGCCACGACGCGGGTTTCATTAACGGCGCGCCAGGCTTCGGGGAATTCCTGCATGCGCATGCAGCTCTCTTCCAGGTAGTCCTGCATGACCTTGGTGACCCGACGCGGGAGGATGGTGACACCAGCGTGGGCGAGAAAGATGCTGTCTAGGGCGATGGGAAATTCGGCAAGGCGATCTGCTTCGGTGGCAAAGAGGGACATAAAACCAATTACGTCCCAGAAGCCCTACCGCGCAAGATTACTGCGGAGGGACGGGTGAGCCGCGATAGATGCCATCAAACCAGCCACGGCTGGCGTAGCGTTCTGTATTTTGGGTCTCGATGTGAAGGTAGTGGCCAAATTTGGTCAGGCGAAGGTGAGCTTGTTTTTCGGGATCAGTCACTTCGGGATTCAGAACTGAAAAATCGGCGATGAGTTCATCATTTTTGCCTTTTGTCACCTGATCGGGTGTGGTTGTGCCTTCGATGGTGGCGGCTTCTTCGCCTTCGGCCCGGTAACTGGAGAGACTAACTCGGAGTTTTCCATCTGCACCGAGTCTGAGGCTGTCGTGACCTCCGCCTAGATCATCATATTCACCATCTCAATCCAGGCCCGTTTTAGGGTCGGGCAGGGTTTCGACAAAGTAATAACCACGTGCAGTGGCCTGGGCGGCATGAAGCCAATCTTTCGCCGTTTTTTCTGAACTTGAGGCTTGTTTGGCGATTGTGGAGGTAGGGGGGGGGACGGG
>JAOZVT010000336.1 GCA_025869455.1 Prosthecobacter sp. | reverse complement strand
GTCATCGGTGGAGACGGCGGTGGCTCCGTGGACGGCGGCCCAGACGCGGGCACCTTTGATCAAGCTCTGCAAACCCCGGGGGCTGGCTCCGTAGGAAACAAAACGCTGGATATCCGGCAGCACGCCGGGTGTTTCCGGGTGGGTGCCTAGAATGAGTTGGGAGGCATAACGTGCCACAGGTTCCGCCACAGGCATCTCGGCCAGTTCACGTTGCAGCTTCATGAGATCGCTGCCCGACAGCACCGAATTCAAAGTAGGCTCCGTGAAGCCCGTGGTGCGGCGGGAGATTTCCACCAGGGAATCCAGGTCAGGGAAGGGCACCTTGATCTTGAACATGAAACGATCCAATTGCGCTTCAGGCAGCGGGTAAGTGCCTTCCATTTCCATGGGGTTTTGAGTGGCCAGCACAAAAAACGGCTCGGGCAGCAGGTGGCGTTCACCTCCCGTCGTGACACAGCGTTCCTGCATCACTTCCAGCAGGGCCGCTTGGGTTTTGGGCGTCGCACGGTTGATCTCATCCACCAGCAGCAGGTTCTTAAAGACCGGGCCTTTTTCAAAGAACATCATGCGGCGGCCATGCTCATTCTCATTGACGATGTGAGTGCCCAAGATGTCCGCAGGCATCAAGTCGGGGGTACATTGTACACGCCCAGGCTCCAGACCGATGACCTGAGAAAGCGTGCGGACCAGGAAGGTCTTGCCCAAGCCGGGCACACCTTCCAGCAACACATGTCCCCCAGAAAAGATGGCTACCAGGACATCTCCCAAAAGGGTGTCATAGCCCACGATGGATTTTTGCAGTTCGGTTTTGAGGCTTTGAAAGAGTTTGGGGAAGTCGGACATGGGAAAGGGTGTCGTGATGGAGAAAAAGGAAAATCAGAATCGTTCGCAGGAAGGGTCTATCGGCGCATCAAAAGGGCATTAGGGCTGCTTTTCAAAACGCCGTCGCAGCTCATTGAAATAGCGCCTCACTTGTTCACGGCGGCTCGGTGGCAGGGCGGATTCATCCAGGGCTTCCTCTTCCGCTTGGAGAAACTCCACCGCCGTCTGTTCGGAGGTTCGCCCGGCAGATTCCTTGCGGGCGCCGCCTTCAATAGCACGGACACTGGACTGCCCGTCGCTGTTTGGTTGGGCCGTCACCACACTGGCGTTACCGCTGTCTTGTTTGGCGGTCGGGTCCGCATTCAGATCAGCTTTGCCGACTCCTGGGTCGCGACCTCCTGGCATGGAAAGACTGATGGACGGTGCCCCTTCCGAAGGATCTCCAGGCGGAGCGCCCAGAATGAGCATGTTCGGCGGTTGATCGCTCGGTTTCTGCCCAGGAACTGGGGCCATCA
>JAOZVT010000335.1 GCA_025869455.1 Prosthecobacter sp. | reverse complement strand
ACCCAGTCCTTCGCCTTCACCACACTCATCCCTACCTCCGGCCGCCAGACCCGCTGCCAGACATAAACTTCAGAGGGCAGCAGAGTTCCCCGTTTGACGGGCTGAACCGGACGGCAGCCCGATGTCAGGACCAAGGCCAGCAGGAGAAAAGCCAAACGTAGAGTCATCATTGGTTAGGAGTTGAAGAAACACGCCACCATAAGGCACTCTGCTGCTCTCGCCAGCAACCCGACAGAGTGGGGGCCGCCCACAGAGCCCCGTCCCATCACCACCGGGCACACGCCACTCAGTTCTCAGACGCACCAAAGTCGGGGAAGACATTCACGTCCTCAATCATGGCAGGGCCACTGATGGAGACCGAGCCTTCCACCACGCAGGGTCCATTCGCCGTCAAGCCGGACCCGAAGAGGCCCGTCCCCTTCACCGCCAGCAGACTCACCCCCTCCGGGAGCGGACCCGCGACGAGCATTTCTTTGACGTCTGGATACTTGCCCTTCAGGCTGCCCACTCCCACGCCTTCCACGTTCACCTGGATCATCGCAGGCACATCAAGGCCCAGTTCGAATAGGCCCTTTAACTTGTAGCTCCCCGTGATAGAGGCCGTCTTGAAAACCCCATCCGCAGGCCCTGAGACCTTAGTTGTGAGCTTTCCTGAGTATAGGCTGGGGGTAAATGTCACGGCGATCTCATCCGTCACCTTCACCGACGTCTGGCCTTTCTTAACCAGATAAATTTCGCGCACGGTCGCTGTCGCCACCTCCTTCAGACTCCACCCACGGATAGAGGTCTCTGAAGGCGGGAAGTAACCGCCCTTTTCCAACAGATCGGTCAGCAGCTCACGGTTGCCATACTTGGAGGTGATCAGCTTGTATCCCCCTTCGCTGATAAACGTCACCGTGTCTCCCTTCGTCACACTAAACTGGGTGTTGGTTGTAGGGATTCGCTCACCTTCGCCATCCAGCACGTATTCCCCCTGCTCCGTCTTTTGAAAGAGGATCGTCTCCATGAAGTTCAGGGTCAGGGCGATCGAGACGTTCGCCACACTCCCTGGGTTCTCGACCGGCGCTGCCGCGAGGGATGGCAGGGACAGAGCGGCAAGGACAAAAGCGGAGGTTACAGCATGGAATCTTTTCATAAGCAGCGGGGGGGCACACCTCTCGATGAGGGCCAGTAGGATGGCGGCGAGCTAGATTCAGTCAACCAAAACGCCTACCGATTGAAGCTTTGATGAAAGGCCGTGAATCGCGGACTCGGGTTGGCAGCCCCTGGACCTCGCGCCGGGGATCAATGCCGAGAGTTTAGGGTTCAAAAAGGCAGTCAAAGCACATGCCTTACCC
>JAOZVT010000334.1 GCA_025869455.1 Prosthecobacter sp. | reverse complement strand
ACCAAGTCTTTGCCGACTATGTAGGTCTAGCCACGCCTCAAAATGCCCAAGGACTGAAAAGCGATCGGCTGCCTTGGCAGGAAAATAAGGAGCCGTCTGACACTTCCGATGAAGAGGTCATGCAAAAGGGACGCTCTATCCTGCTGGCTGAAAAAACTCTCTCAACTCCCCAAGGGAAAATTCGGCACTTTTACCAAAGCAAAGTTCCTCTCAAAAGTGAGCAAGGAGAAACCATTGGGCTACTCAGTGTCATTGAGGATATCACCTCCCTTAAAGAAGCAGAAACCCGCCAAACGCAACTCAAGGACAGACTGCTTCAATCCCAAAAATACGAAAGCCTCCATCGCCTTGCCAACGGTGTCTGCCACCATTCCAACAATATCCTTCAAGCCCTAACCAGTTATGCCGAACTGGCACGCATGCAATTGCCACCAGGACAGATACGAGATTATATGGATGGCGTCCTGCGAGAAAGTCAGCGAGTAGCCGCACTTAATCGCGTGCTCCTCACCTGTACTGGTCATGGCATGCATCAATTTGAAAGCACCATGCTGCGCCCATTCATTGAGGGATCGCTGCCCACGCTGAAATGCTGCTTGCCTTCCTCCCATGTACTCGAATGGGAACATGAAGGCCCTGACACACCCATCTATGCCGACCGCGAAAGCCTACGCCATCTACTGATCAACCTGCTAACCAATGCCTCCGAAGCGACCGAAGGTGTCGGGACGATTCGTCTTCACACTGGCACCCTCTCCTGCAGCGCTGCTTACCTACAGGAAGGACACGTCTCCCCGGCACCAGAATCAGGGGAATATTTGTACCTGGATGTCATTGATTCGGGGGTAGGTATGACACCTGAAATTTTGCAGATGGTTTTTGATCCCTTCTTCTCCACTAAATTCACGGGCCGTGGCCTCGGCATGGCTGCTGTTCTAGGCATAGTCAAAAGCCACCAAGGCACCATTAAAATTCAAAGCGCCGCAGGCCAAGGCACCACCGTACGAGTACTTTTCCCCGTACTAAAAAAGAAGCCCGAAACCCCGGCTGATATCAGCTCTTAGATATCCTTTTCCGGTGCTTCCTCACCATCCCCATTTCCTTCAGCTTCCGTTGTAACGTCCGGCGACTCATATTAAGCAGATCCGCTGCCTCGCTACGGTTATTACCAGCGCGTTCCAAAGCCTCCATGATGAGGTTTTTTTCCATCTCATGAATGTCCAGTTCAGCTTTAGGAGGTGTCTCAATATCGTTACAATCAGGAACATTCTTCACCACCCCCGACGGCACACGCCACCCTAGACCACCTGGTTGTGAAAGATAGTTAGGCAAGTGCTTC
>JAOZVT010000333.1 GCA_025869455.1 Prosthecobacter sp. | reverse complement strand
AGCGAACATCAGGTGCTCTTCATCCGGTGCATTTAAAAAGGCACTGCTCAATTGGCTGACGGGCGTCATGTCTTCATCCTCCAAGATCATCCGCCGAAACTCCCCATTCATCTTTATGCCCCAGGCCGCATCGCGCAGGCTTTCTTCATGCACGCTGATGCCCTCGCTCAACCAACGCGGCATCTTATTTTTGGTTAGGCTCAGGGTGATAACGTGGCAAAACTCATGCCACAGAGTGGACTCCCAGTTGTTCCGCCCATGGGCCAGACTGCCAGGGCTGTTCATGGTGATCACCGTTCCAAAGCATACGCCTAACAAACCTTGCCCACCCAGACTGCCAAAGGTGCGGATGGCAAAGTCTTGCTGAGCACCGAAGAACTCCACCATGACGGGGCGGTGCAACTCCAGCCCGTATTTAGCACCGAGTCCCCCTTTGGCTTCTCTTAGCAAAGCGAGGGCGCGTTCTCCGTAGATCGGCCAGTCACGCTTGGGCATCTTCAGGATAAAGTCGTCATAACTCTGGGTCACATACTCATTCATCTCCTGCTCCAGCAGGCCGATGTTGTGAGCCTGAATGTTGTAACCATCTTGTTCGCGAATTTCGGCGGCCAGTTTCCACGCTTCCTCTTCCGCGCCCAGACGCAGCAGATCATTGCAGAGCTGGACTTTGGCGGGTAGGTAATGCGGGTCAAATTCCAGGGCTTTCCGTTGATGGGCGGCACTTTCAGCAAAACGATACGCACGTGAAAGCACCCGGCCCAGGATATGATCCACCGCTGGATTCTGCGCCCAACGTTTCAAGCCATTCTCGCGTGCTGCTTTGACCTTGTTAGCATCCGCCGCACTGAGTTGCGCCACGGCGGCGCGCAGTGCCCAGGCTTCCGGGCAGTTTTCTTGTACATCCAGAATCCTTTGGATAGCCACCTCGGCCTCCATGAATTTTTCTGCGCCTATCAGCATCTCCGCCTGCATGAGGTACGCACCTGCATGGTGCGGATTGATCTCCAAAGCCCGCGCGATGCTCTCCATCTGTTTCTCTCGATCACTATTGGCCAAAGCCTGGGCCAAGCCCGCGCGTAGATTCGCTGTCTCACCGTGCCCCTTCAGTCCTGCGCGGAAGATCACTGCCGCGCGTGCCGAATCATCTTTGTCTAAAGCCAGCCGCCCTTCGGCCAGATAGGCTGCTTCCAGCTTGGGGTCTTTTTGTTGGGCGACGTTGAAATACTGGGAGATCACCTTTTTCGCATCCGCACCCAAAGCCAGGGCAGCTTGCCCCAGTGAGACCCATTCTTGGGCCGTGCGTTCTTTGGCGGGTTTGGCTTTAGCCGCCGCATTGATCT
>JAOZVT010000332.1 GCA_025869455.1 Prosthecobacter sp. | reverse complement strand
AATGAACACATGCTCCCATATCTTTCGGTGAACGCGTGGCTTTTCCTTGATTAGATCGAGCCAGCGGTGAAAGTCCGGGTGCCGGAAGTCCTGAGCCGTACAAACCGATGATCGAAAATAAAGCCGTTCCCCAATTGCTGGAATTGTCGGAAAATCAATGTCCCGCCGTCCATCCATGGGATGAGACAGCATATCTTGTATATAAGCGAAACGGTCAGTCTGCCAGTTGCCGGGGGGCGGGGCATTCCTCGTTGTCGCTCGGGACAATAGAACGAACGCCCCATCCGGCCCCACTCCGATTCCAAGTTTTCGGGCTATTTTCCTCAAGATTGACCGTAACATATCCTTCAACCTCGTGGCTGGGGTGAATCTTGGCCCAGAGGGCGGGCAAGAGTTCGTCGCGGGCGGTAGAATACAGAATCTATTGTATGGTACGACGTCTTATCAAGAAGTCTTACTCTAGGTTACCTATAATGCTTTGGTTCGATGTAACTGACCTTCAAAGATGGCACCACTCTCATCTGACCGGCATTCAGCGAACTGTTGTTGGCGTGTTGTCCGAACTGGTGCGGTTGCGGGATGATGTCCGTCTTTTTTGTTATGACGAAGCAACCGGGACCCTTCAAGAAGCGACCATCGAATCTTTGTCGAAAATCGTGAGGCGGCATCTCGGAACGCTCAGCAAGGACCAAGCCGAGCTTTCTGCTGTTGATAGCTATCCACCATCGATATTAGGGGAAACTAGGACCGCCAGATGGCTTGCCAACCCCGCAGCCATACAAGGTCAGAGTCCGCCAATCTATCAGAATAGGCGATTGCGATCGCGGTTTGGTCAGTTTCTAAGAGGTTCTATCGGCGTTGAAGCAACAGATGCATTGCGGGATTTTCTTGCAAGCGGATATCATCTGCTTCACGTTCTCAAAAAGAAGTTTCACGTACTTTTTTCAAGAGTGAATCGTCGCGTCATAGAAGTCGCAAAGGACTCTATTGCTCTTCCCGAAATGGTGGGCGTTCAATCCATCGTTTTGCAGCCTAGCGACGTGTGTTTGTCGCTGTCGGCTAGTTGGGGAATTCATCGTTACGGACAGGTGATTGCTGAGAATAAAAACAGGCAGCATTTTAAATGCATCAGTATGATCTACGATCTTATCCCGACATTGTATCCTCAATGGATAACTCCCGGGGTGTCACGCGTTGTAACTTTATGGGCTCGCCAACAAATTCGGAATGCCGATGTTCTTTTGACAATTTCTAATTTTCAGAAAGACGAAATAGCGAAGTATATTCGCGAGGAGAGGCTGCCGTCGCCACCTATCAAGGTTATTCGTCTTGGTGATAAT
>JAOZVT010000331.1 GCA_025869455.1 Prosthecobacter sp. | reverse complement strand
GCTGATGTTACGCATCAGCACATGGTCATCCAGAGTCGTGTCATATTTCGTTTTGAAACCATCCACATCTGCTTGGGTGAAGAAGACGTGCCGGAAATCCAGCAAGTTCAGGTAGTTTTGAAGCAGCTTAGCAGACACCTCATCATCAAAGTCCCGGTGGGAGTAATGTTGGCTCTGAAGCATGTAGGCCACGTGCATGGCCACTTGGCCAAAATTGGTCTCAGAACGTGCCGGCGTGAAGGCCAGCGAAATAGTCGCCAGAGTGGCGGCCACAAGGGACATTGGGTTTCGAGTCATGGGGTTTGCTCTTTATTACGTACCGAAGCAGGAGAAATCGTCACCGATTTTGCCGTTTGCACCTTGAAATGTCCACTGGTTTCCCACATCTGCATCAGGTAATGTTAGAACCTGAAACTTATACGGGTGGGATTGTCGAAACAAACGGTCACCTCCTCCGCCTCCCTGGATACACCTTGCTCATTGATGCCCCCCAGGGTATTTCGGCATGGTTAAAGACCAAAAAAGTCCATGTGGACGCCCTCTTTTTAACGCATCAGCACTTTGACCACGTGCTGGATGCCGCCAGCGTTAAAGAGCAATACGGCTGCCCCATCTATGCCTGGTCAGCCTTTAGCCGGGAACTGACACTCGAAAAATTCTTTGGTGCCATCACGGGCAGTGCATTCTCTGTCCCTGAATACAAGGTGGACTTCGTTCTCGCAGGAACTGAAAAAGTGATCTGGGGGGATCATTCCTGGGATCTCTTCCATGTACCAGGCCATTCTCCAGACAGCGTGGTCAGTTACCTCAAAGAGGAGAAACTGATTTTTAGCGGAGATGTCATCTTTCGCGGCAGCATTGGCCGCACGGACTTTCCTGGAGGCTCCACCAAACAACTTATCACCGGTATCCAGGAGAAATTGTGGCCCCTGGCGGAGGAAACTCGCGTTTACTCAGGTCACGGACCTTCCACGACCCTCGGGAGAGAGCATCGTAACAATCCGTTTCTGTAACGGCGACACTGGTTCCCGAGCTAAAAAGTCAGCTAGCGGATGAATGGCGATTTAAGAGTGCGAACTGCTATCCAATGATAACAGCCAAGCGCTCAGCCGTTCATCCCCACCTAATTTAGGCTTTCTGTGGAGTACTTCCGTTCGTCTTTTCAGAGGAGGGCAATTCGATCTTACCCGTCGAAGACTTGGGTGCTGGCAAAAGCCCTCGGGTAATGCCCGTGGTCAAAGCCTGCCCGACCGCGTTAAGAAGGTCCAGCACATCAAAAGGCTTCGGCAGGTAGTTAATACCCAGCTTCAGCGAGGTATTCTTCCCAAGATTATCTGGGCAG
>JAOZVT010000330.1 GCA_025869455.1 Prosthecobacter sp. | reverse complement strand
TCAATCAATGCGGTCAAGGTCACGCATGGGAGTTAGACAAAAACTGCACCATTTATCCCTCCGAAACTGGCACCCCTGTCATCACCGCCATTCATCCTGGCGGACATACTTTTATCAAAGAAGCTCCGGCTGTGATCGTGAAGTTTTTCAAGGCCTACGCGAAGCCGTAAAGCGACAGACGAAGCAAACATTTTGCGCTTTGCGGGAAGACTGGAGGGCGACGCATCGTTCTGGGGCGATGCGCTTGGCCATTACTTGTTTCCTTCTTCTCTTCACTGCGGGCTTCGCCTCTGCTCAGAAAGCTGCACCCGCGAAGGTAGCCAAAAAAGAAGCGCCTTTCAGTTGGGTATCTCCCCTAACCAATGCGGAGTGGGCCAAGAAAATCCTGCCAGCGACGGTCAAGCACGTCACTTTCAAAAGCCCCTCCATGGGCATTGATGTTGGCTATTACATCTACCTGCCACCTGGTTATGAAACAGGCAGCGCCCGCTACCCCGTGGTGTATCATTTGCATGGGGGACGTCCAGGCGCGGAAAACAAGGCGGTGCGACTCGCCAGTTATGTGGATAAAGCCCTCGCAGACGGTAAAATCCAACCGACGATTTATGTCTTCCCCAATGGTGGCCCCGTGAGTTGGTACGACATGCCTGAAATGAAGAATGGCATGGGCGAGTCTATCTTTGTAAACGAAGTCATCCCCCACATTGATGCCACGTATCGCACCTGGGGCACGCGCGAAGGTCGTGCTTTGGAAGGCTACTCGCAGGGAGGACGCGGCACCACCCGCATCATGTTCAAGCATCCTGAACTCTTTCTTTCCGTGGCCCCAGGCGGCTCAGGTTATGGACCCGAAAAACACATTCAGGAAAACGACGGCTACGAGTCTGAGTCCCTCCGCTTTCTCCCCATCGGCTACAACACCTGGGATTTAGCCAAAACCTTCGCTGAACGCAAAGATCGCCCAGCCCTTAACATCATGCTTTGGGATGGCACCAAGTGCTTCAACTACGAGTTCAATCTGCAATATTCAGCCTATCTCAAGGGGCTCGGCATCGAACACGAGTTTCTCACCATTCCGAATGTCCATCACACCGCCACAGGCAGCTATGATGTGAAGGGAGATGAAGTCATGGGCCATCATCAAAAGACGTTTAATGCCAATCGTCCGAAATAAGCTTACAAGACACTTTTGGCCTAGGGTGTGTTTTGAAAATCGGGAAGGAGTCGCCAGTGAGAAGGTGTTCAAGGGCAAGGCGAACGCCGAAGGAGCTATGGAATCATAGCTTCAAGGCGTTTAACGCAGCCATTGGACACCTCGCTCACTGGCCCTCCGGGTTGAGTCTGGCAGA
>JAOZVT010000329.1 GCA_025869455.1 Prosthecobacter sp. | reverse complement strand
GATCTCAACGTAACCTTACTTTGACCCACCGAATGAAGACCTCCGTTTCTCTTCTCTTAGCCCTCAGTCTTGGCGGCATTTCTTTGCGCGCCCAGGGCACTGATGTGAATCCTGCCATTCCTGAGTACCATCAGGTGAGCGGTGTTTCTGGAAACCTCATTTCCATTGGCTCTGACACCTTGAATAACCTGATGACCCTCTGGGCAGAAGGCTTCAAGGCCAAGTATCCGAACGTGAACATTCAGATCGAAGGCAAAGGCTCCGCCACTGCGCCGCCGGCCCTCATCAGCGGCACCAGCCAGCTCGGCCCCATGAGCCGTGAGATGAAGCAGGAAGAGCTGGATGCCTTCGAGAAAAAATTTGGCTACAAGCCGACGGAAATCAAAGTGGCAGTGGATGCCCTGGCCGTCTTTGCTCATAAGGACAATACCCTGAAGGGCCTGACCTTGGCTCAGATCGACGCCATTTTCTCCTCCACCCGCAAGCTCGGCGGTCCTGCCGACATCACGGAGTGGGGCCAGCTGGGTGTGGATGCCTGGAAAGGCCGCGCCATTTCCCTCTTTGGTCGTAACAGTGCTTCTGGCACCTACGGCTTCTTCAAGGAACACGCGCTGGGTAAAGGTGACTTCAAAAGCAGTGTCAAAGAGCAGCCAGGCTCCTCCGCCGTGGTGCAGGGCATCAGCACAGATGAATTTGCTCTCGGTTACTCCGGCATCGGTTACGTCACTTCCGGTGTGCGTGCCCTGCCTGTGGGTGAAACCGCAGAAACGCTGGCTGAGCCGACCTATGAAAACTGCCTCAGTGGTGAATACCCGCTGGCTCGTTTCCTGATGATCTACATCAACAAAAAGCCAGGCCAGCCGCTGGACACCCTGACCGCTGAGTTTGTGAAGTTCATCCAGAGTCAGGACGGTCAGCAGGTCGTCGTGAAGGACGGTTACTACCCGATCCCTCTGGAAGTGATCGAAGAAACCCACGCTACTTTGGGTCAATAAGGTCCCTTCACTACCCTTTCCAAATGCGTCAGAGATACGTCTCTGGCGCATTTTTCGTGTTCAAATGGACAAGTAGTTGAAATCGCTCCGCAATCCCTCATACTCGCTCATCCTCCTACCTCCATGCTGTCCTTTATTAAAATCCGTCATTTGGCTCTCGTTGAAGATGTCACCTGGGATTTACGCGCAGGGTTGATCGGCGTCACGGGTGAAACCGGGGCGGGAAAGTCCATCATCGTCGGTGCCCTCAAACTGATCCTGGGGGAGCGGGCCGACCGCAGCCTCATCCGCAATGGTCAGGACACCTGCACGGTGGAGGCCAGCACGGCTTCGAGTTCGCGCAGCCCGCGGCCGAA
>JAOZVT010000328.1 GCA_025869455.1 Prosthecobacter sp. | reverse complement strand
GCGATTGCGAGGAGGGCGTCCAGTGGCCGAAGGAGAGAAAGCCGATTTTCTTCATTGAGGCGGGGGACTCGTGCGTGTGCGGGTCCGCGTTAGATGGGAATGGTGGGCGTAGGAGGCAAGGTCGTGAAAAGCGATGAAGGAGGAGGTTATAAAAACGGGGAATGGTCGGGTATCAGCTCCGCGTCTTTCGGGAGCCGACGCAATATGCGTTTAGCCTGCGCTAACACCGCTCTTGGAAGCTTGTTCGCAGGGAATTTACGCGCGGCAGATAATGAGCGAACTTCAACGTTGAAGGGAGCTTCAAAAAATGGCGGCCCCCTAAATTCTTCATCCTGTGCATTTAACAATAAGAACATCAGCCCGTTTTGATATCCTCGGGCGTATGAGGCGTTCCAATAATCTTTCTTTTTCGAATAATGATATATTTTTATATCGTAGTTGTGCATGAGGCTGTGCACGCTCGCTAGAGAGGAGTATTCGCCCGTTTTTTCCATTCGACGAATTCTTTTAAGGGCATGTATCAAGCCGTCTTGGTAGCTTAGAATAAATATCAGGATTGGATTCTGCGTTTTGACGAAGACGTCTGCCGTTTTAATGTGTAGCTCGGCCACGTCGTCGAGCAACAATTCGCATTCTCGGAATGCTTCATCACGTATTATTCCGCAAGTTTCCTTTAGTTGCTCTCTAACTTGCTCAAAAAAGTATGCGCCATCCGTCTCTATCGGAAGTAAGGGTATTGGCGCTTCTTTCAATTTGCTTTCATCGATGGTCGGAGCAATGAAGTACGATTGTCGTAGATTACCGTCCATCATCGTTGCAATGTTTCTTAGCAACCGAAGATAGTTTTCATCAGATAAAGAATACCCAACATAGACTACTGTTTTTCGAGCAATCAGAGATTTAAGCTGTGCTCCTAAAGGACCGTCGTTGAGGCGTTCGTATGACTTTTTATAGTCGCTGGCTGTCGCTATTATTGATCCGAAGTTAGATATCGATCCGTGTATTTTCATGACCCGCCGCTTTGCGGCGTCCCAGAAAGCAAGATCTGCATCGTATATAAAGGGGCTGAATTTACATTCTTGCTCAAAAAGATCGTCCCAGTTCGTTGTAATAATATCGGTGATCATAAAAAGCGGCGCGACAGATCGATGGAAGCGCGCCATCGGTCGATAGAGATCGTCGAAAGAAAGAAAATAATCTATTCTCGACTTAATTTTTTGAAGAAGCCGGATTCGCCCGTCCGGTAGCTCGCAATAAGCCGTCATCAAGTCAGGAAATGATGGGTGATCTGTGCGTTCTAGCTCGGCGCGAACTTCATCGTAAAAAGTAGATTGGCTGTATGTCCTATTTTCCG
>JAOZVT010000327.1 GCA_025869455.1 Prosthecobacter sp. | reverse complement strand
CGGTGACCCAAAAGTAACGGTCCGAAGCACGGATGGCCTCAGGGATCAGCTGGAGCTTGTTGTCATCCAGCTGGTAGTCGTCCAGCATCCCGACGTTGCGTCGACCTGGGTAGCCCTTCTCTAGGTCGCCGTAGCCAGGTTGAGAGCGGGAGGGGACGACCCACCACACATCGTCGGAGCGATCCACTTGAAGCTGTTCAAGAATGGAGCAACCCCAGATCCGAACCAGCGTGATCCCCGCGATGGCGATGGGGAGATGAACCAATGAAGTCTCATCAGCTTTGGAGAGGAGACGACTCCAGGGCATTTTGCTTGTTACCACATGGTAAATGAGAGCAGCATCATAATAACCTTGCATCAAGATTCGCTGAGATTTGTTGTCTCGATCGGTGTTTGTAACCAACCCAAAGATGAGCCCAAATGCATGACTCTGAGGATCTTCTTGTTTCGTCAACATCGCCATCCTGGTGTATTCGATCAACCCAGAACGCTGGCGATCAAGTTGTTTTTCTTGTTGTGTCAATGCTGCCATGATCTTGCCATGATCGACAGGATCGTACGATATTTTACGAGATCGCTGGATTTCTGTCTGTTGCATCATGATCTTGAGAGTATCCAATGTGATTCTTTGATTGGGAGCCGATTCAGGGGCATGGCGTCCGTTGAAGAGATTGGGGATGACATCGATCACCACGAAGCACCAAAGGTCAGGATTGAGTTCTCCTGCTACCATCTTCTCATGATATTTATCGATATGGATTCCCGTGACTTTGCCCAGCACACGACTGCGCTGCGCTGGCTCTGAAGGCCAAGTGCCGATCAATTGCCCAAGACCGGCGTGGGTTTCATCGGGTACCACCCACCAATTTGGGTTCTCTTGGAAATCAGGGAGGGGTCCTTTGACCCGCACCAAGACTCGACCGAGCTTGGCTTCGAGAAGCGGTTGGAGACTGTGTCCCTCGGGGAACTGCTGCAGGTATTCTTGTTGATGCGCTTGTTCTGGCAGGATCAGGTTGGCATTCCCGATCAATGGTTGGCATTGGTCTTCATGGCTGATCACGACCAAGAGGAACGCAGCAGGATCTAAGCCGAGCACCCTGATTGGATAAGCTTTTCCTCCAATGACTTGCCATTTTGCCGACCAGATGGTGCCGATGGGGTTTGTGGCGTAGGAGAGTCGTAGAGCAGGTGGTGGGATGAGGCCCAAGGCGCGGTACACGAAATCACCGAGATTGTAAGCACAATCGGAGCAGCTGTAAATTTCATGCTGAACGCAAGGAGAATTAGTATAGTACGGAGAGGTTCGTTGATCGGATAAGAATGAATACAAATCAAAAGATTCATTCGAATTCGAT
>JAOZVT010000326.1:516-1356 GCA_025869455.1 Prosthecobacter sp. | reverse complement strand
CTATCGTTGGGGATGACAAATACGCCGATCTGGCCCTGTCGTCCGACCTGGTACCGGGAAAGCCAAGACTTTATTTGCATGCTCGCGCAATTCAATTTAATCTGGACGGGCAGATATATCAGTATGAAGCAAATCCCGATGAAGGATTTGCTCAAACCCTGAAATTGTTACGTGCGAGGAGTGTGCGAAGTCATGAGTAAGCAATATGACTTGGTTGTTTTTGATTGGGAAGGTACCTTGAGTGATACGCTCGGTCTGGTTTTAAACTGCGTGTCCGAGGAAGCGCGACGTCTTGGTTTTGGTGAGTTGGACGAAGAAGTCGCCCGACAATACGTTGAGCTTGGTTTGGTAAAAGCCATTAAAAAGGTCTTTCCCGATTTGTCATTGCAACAGTACGAACAACTGCTGGACGCTGTGCAGCAATCCGTGTTGTTTCATCACCGGGAAGTGTATCTGATTCCGGGTGCGCTCACGCTGATACAGCGCTTGCAGCGTGCCGGTGTGACGCTGGCTATAGCAACCAACAAGGGCAGCCAGTCCTTGCAACGCGCCCTGAATCTGACGGGGCTCGAAGATTATTTTCAAACAACGCGTTGTGCCGGACAGTTTCCACCCAAACCTTCTCCTGACATGTTGCAAGACATTCTGGAGGTGCTGGATGTGCCTGCCAGCCGTGCATTGATGGTCGGTGATTCAACGACCGATATCGAAATGGCTTATAGCACAGGTGTGGATGCTATCGGAGTTAATTTCTATCACAAGGATCCCTCTGCATTGTTGGGAGAGGGCGCGTTAGCGGTTTTTGATGATTACCAACTGTTGGCGGACTATTTACATTTG
>JAOZVT010000326.1:0-506 GCA_025869455.1 Prosthecobacter sp. | reverse complement strand
ATAAGGGAGCACGATTTTGTGAGTACTCTGACCACGTTACCCAATTTACTGACGCTGATGCGGATTATGTTGATTCCGGTGTTCATCGCGGCGTTTTATTTACCCTTCTCCTGGGCTCATGGACTCGCCGCACTTATTTTTGCGCTTGCCAGTTTCACAGACTGGCTGGACGGTTACCTGGCCCGCCGTTTAAAGCTGATGTCGCCCTTTGGCGCCTTTCTTGACCCGGTAGCAGACAAACTCTTAATCGCCAGCGCCTTGCTGCTGCTTGTGGGCGGCAAGGACATTAACTACATCACCTTGCCCGCCATTGTGATTGTCGGCCGTGAAATCGTTATTTCGGCGCTCAGAGAGTGGATGGCAGAGATGGGGGCCAGAGCAAGTGTGGCGGTGGGATATATTGGCAAAGTAAAAACCACGCTGCAAATGGCCGCTCTGTTATTGCTGATACTATACGACCCCGCACACAGCTGGTGGGGATTTTTGGGTTTCATCCTGCTATACAT
>JAOZVT010000325.1 GCA_025869455.1 Prosthecobacter sp. | reverse complement strand
TTTCTGCCGAAGCTGATTACGACGTACAAACACAACGCGCCGCGGTTAAGAAATACGGCTACAGACTTGGTATCCATGCGTTTGCGCCATTTTTCGAAATTCTAAACGACAACGGCAGAGTTGATGCTCTCACTGCAATATATAACCCACTCGCTGCACAGTATGGAATTCAAATTCAAGGCAGAATGACCAAAGCAGCTATGGAAAGTGCGCTACGCGAATTTGAAGAAGCACATCCCGAACATCATGTGCAAATCAAAAGCGAAGACCAATTTTATGGATTTCGGGGAACCAATAAACTCAAACCCTTTCTTCAATACATCTATCTACCTGCGGTAAAAGACGCCGCCGACGAAGAACTCGAAGCTAGAACCGGCGTACTCAGCTCTCTAGTAACCCGAATAGTGAGAGCGGAGTTAAATCTTGAGCAAGATCTCGACGCCATTCAAAAAGAAGCGATGGAACGGCTTGCAACTCTATTCGACGGAAACAAAGACGGCCTGCATAAGCTTTCCGCTCGACTTACTGAATTAGCGAAAAACTTATTTCCCGAATTAAACGCGGTAGAAATGACTTGGAATCGGGAATTGGAATCCCAAGTTCGAGTTGATGCTCCGCTCGTTCGCGTCAACATCGATGACAAGACTTTTTCGGGACCTGTATCGAAATTTGGACACGGCATACAACGATCTTACATCTTAGCGCTCCTTCAGCTATTTGCTGAGACATCAACTGACAACACGTCCGCAAAGATCATCTTTGCTTGTGAAGAGCCGGAGCTATATCAACATCCGCCTCAAGCACGCCATTTAGCAGAGGCTTTACTTCAGATTTCAAAAAAGCATGGGCAAGTTTTAGCCACGACACATTCCCCATATTTTATTTCTGGGGAAAATTTTTCAGCACTGCGTTTGCTGAAAGCAAGAGACAAAAAAGTTTCAGTTAAGTCGACGGACTACAATAGTGTCTCGATCGCTATTGCGGATGCGAAACAAGAAGCCCCTCACAAACAGTCGGCTGTGTATGCGGGGCTAATTCAAAAATTGCAGCCGCCTCTAAATGAAATCTTTTTTGCTAGGTTCGCTGTGCTTGTCGAAGGACCTGAAGATATTGCTTATCTAAGGACTCAATTCGATCTTCGCGATAAATGGACAAAATTTCTTTCTCTCGGCGGACATATCGTGCCTGTACTAGGCAAAGAAGCTATGGTTGCTCCAGCTGCGATTTGCACAACGTTGGAACATCCGTTTTTCTGTATCTTGGATGCGGATGGCCAAAAATTTGGAGACGAAGTTCATGCGAAGGCACTCGCAAATCTGACTTCGATTGACATAACAAAAATTGAGCAAGGGAAAGATT
>JAOZVT010000324.1 GCA_025869455.1 Prosthecobacter sp. | reverse complement strand
TGGTTATAATGATCCGGAAGCGTATAAGCGGGGCGGCTAACGTTCATAGAGGGATGATCAGGTATAGTTGCACTTGACCGGTGCTCACTGCTGTCGTCCAAATCAATCAGTGCAGTTGATGGAAGCGGCTGACGAATCAGTCGCAAAAACTGTTCACCAAATACGGTATTGCGCTCGGAATCATGCACGTCTGATTGGCTGGCAAGCCGTTCAGCCTCCTCAAATGCACCTTTGGCAAGTTCTTCAGGCAGGCCCAAAGGGAGACTACTCCGCGCGCACACCTCCAGCATAGCCAGTCTACGCTCAGCTTGTCCAGATATGGAGCCAAGGTCCCTGTTCCTTTCATCCATTTGGAAGAGGGATCTTCGAGCCTGAAACGCTCTTTCAGCAAGCTCCATGATTGTGGGGATATTTTGCTCAAATGATAAGACGGCTATTGCCGATCGTGCTTGTTCAGAGGATGTAGCCATTACAGCTCCTACTCAAGTTGGTTATTGATAAGTGTAGCCCGGAACTTGACAATAGCCGTAACTTAATGAAATGCAGCGATCGATCTACGCTCGTGGTATTGCAATAATAGACCAATATTGGCACAATATGGACACAAACAACCACACGAGTACATATAATGAGTCATATTAAAAAGGTAAACAGTTTTTTTAGCCCAATCTACAAAAAAACCGGAACGGTGGCCAAACGCTCTATGTTCCTTCCATTTGCCCCATCGCCTTAGGTTTTGCCATTGACAAGGGTTGTGGATTTGAAATGAACTCTCGAAGCAGCACTGGCCTGGTAGCAGGCGCAGTACTTGCAGTAATTATGTCGCCTCTTACAATCGCCATGGCAGTTGCCGGTGTCGCGTTATCAGCGGCTTGTGCAATCGGAACTCTTTTCATTCATGCGTTGGCTCTTGCTGGAGCAGGTATAGCCGATTGCGTAAGCCCTGAAAGAAGCCCCCAACCCATGTAATAGAAAGAGGATCAAAAAATCAAATAAATCAAAGGGGTCAGACTCGATTGATTTTCTTGACAATTACCCTCTGTATCGCTATTTTGGGCACTCAACCCGGCAATTGAGAGGAAATATGAGTAAAAAAGCTTTGTTTTCAACTTTACTTGTGACGTTAATCACACCCGTTCTTTATGCTACACCTGTGAATTTTGTGCGAGGGAATTTGCTGGATACTGATAGTGTGCGTATAGAAATTCGACAAGAGTCTGGAGATTGCTCTGCTCAGTCATCACATTGTTCTGTTTGGTATAGCAAACTGTCTTTGCCGGCGGAGAATCTTGAAAAATATAGTCAAATCAAAAAGCTGGATACGAACAATCTGGTTTTGTTAAATATATCGGTGAATGATAT
>JAOZVT010000323.1 GCA_025869455.1 Prosthecobacter sp. | reverse complement strand
ATGACCTGCTTCGTGATAGGCTGTCAGTTTCTTTTCATTGTCATCCATCACCATGGAGCGTCTTTCCGCGCCCATCATGATTTTATCCTTTGCCTTGTCTATTTCAAGCATGCCCACCTTGCGCTTGTTGGCACGAGCCGCAAAGAGCGCTGCCTCGTTGACCAGATTGGCGAGATCAGCTCCGGAAAAACCCGGGGTACCACGTGCAACCGGGAGAATATCAACAGAATTATCGACAGGTACCTTGTTCAAATGCACTTTAAGAATTTGTTCGCGACCGCGAATGTCGGGCAGAGGCACCACCACCTGGCGATCAAAACGTCCCGGACGTAACAGGGCCGGATCGAGCACATCAGGTCGGTTGGTTGCGGCAACAACAATAACCCCGTCGTTTCCTTCAAAGCCGTCCATCTCTACCAGCAGCTGGTTCAGTGTTTGCTCACGTTCATCATGCCCGCCACCAAGACCGGCACCGCGATGACGTCCAACCGCGTCTATTTCGTCAATGAAGATGATACAGGGCGCCTGCTTTTTGGCCTGCTCAAACATGTCACGGACGCGTGATGCGCCGACGCCAACAAACATTTCCACAAAGTCTGACCCTGAGATGGTGAAAAAAGGAACTTTCGCTTCACCGGCAACCGCACGGGCCAGCAGGGTTTTACCGGTTCCCGGAGAGCCTACCAGCAGCACACCGCGTGGAATACGTCCGCCAAGATTCTGAAACTTGCCCGGATCGCGCAGGAAATCCACCAATTCCTTAACTTCTTCCTTGGCTTCGTCTACCCCGGCCACATCGGCAAAGGTTACCTTGACCTGATCTTCACCCAGTAAACGCGCTCTTGAGCGCCCGAATGACATGGCACCACGACCACCGCCGCCTTGCATCTGACGCATAAAAAACACCCAGACACCGATTAACAACAGCATGGGGAACCAATTGACAAAAAGATGCAGCAGGAAGCTTTCCTGTTGTTTTTCCTGACCGCTGACTTCTACCTTGCTTTTCAGCAGTTGCCCGAGGAGCGCGTTGTCCTGCAGGGGCATGTAGGTCACGAAACGATGGTTGTTTTTTGTGACACCCTTGATGATTTTATTATCCTCAACGGTTACAGATTTTATAGTACCCTGATCAATATCAGTCAGAAACTGACTGTAGGGCACTTTTTCTGTAGAAGACTGGCGTGGTCCAAAATTACTGAACACTGAAACCAGCACAATGGCGATAATAAGCCACAAAAATAAATTTTTAACCATGTCGTTCAAAGTATTAACCTCAATTAGGTCGTATTTCTACGACGTGAGAACGATAAACTTACTACAAATTATAGCCCTTCGCCAGCAAATAGGTTTCGCGTGAGC
>JAOZVT010000322.1 GCA_025869455.1 Prosthecobacter sp. | reverse complement strand
GTTGCTCAGTGTAGATGTTCCGTGGGTACCGTGCCTGATTGCCCTCTCCGTCACTTTGGGGTCAAACATCTTGCTGAGTTGGTGGCTGAAGCAAATTGGAGGTTACCTTGGCGGTGGGTTTTTCCATGTCGCTTTATGGGATACCTTGACTTTGACCTGGTTGCTCTACTGGACTGGCGGCCTGACCAATCCCTTCAGCTTATTCTATCTCGTGCAGCTTGTCGTCGCCGTCGTCGCCTTGCGTAGCTCGGGTGCCATCGGTGTCGCCATATTGATGATGCTCAGTTGCGTCTATCTCTGGCAGCAGCACCAGCCTTTGCTCATGCTGAGTCAGCAGCCTCTGCCAGATGCGCTCCTCCGCCAGGGAGAAGTCATGGCTTTAGTCTTGGGTGGTGGTTTTATCCTCACACTCTTATTGGCGGTCCGTCGGCGTTCCCATCGTCTGCAAAAAGAGCGCGAAAAACTGCGCATCGAACTGGAGTCACGAGATCGCTTTCTCTCCGTCGCGGCACTGGCCACAGGCTTTGCTCATGAACTCGCCACTCCCATCGGCACGATTGCTTTAGCGGCAGAAGAAATGCAGGCCATCCCGGACGCGCAGACCGCTGCCATCATCGCCAAAGAAGCCACACGCTGTCAGGAGGTACTGCAAAGACTTCGTGAATTGGGGCAAGAGGCTCTGGGGCAATCGTCCGCGCCATGCCGTGTTCGTGACGTTGTTCACGCCAGCCTCACCGACCTGCCAGAAACGCAACGTCAACGCATCAAACTGGATCTCCCAGGGACATGCGCGAACGCACAGGTCCCCTGCCCCGGTTTGCGCGAAGCCCTACTAGTTCTGTTGAGAAATGCGCTGCTGTCTTCCGCAGATGACCAGCCCGTTCGACTCAAAGTTCAGCTTCAGGAGGAACAGGTACATTTCATTGTTGAAGATCATGGTCCAGGATTCAGCTCTGAGATGCTCGCGCACTGGGGAGAACCATTCCGCAGCACCCGCATTGGCAGCAATAGCATGGGGCTCGGCTTGTTCTTTGTCCGGCGTCTCGCCAGCTCCATGAAGGGTCTTGCTAGCGTCGAAAATCGTAGCGAAGGCGGTGCCCGGGTTACTCTCGCCCTGCCGATATCTCATCCCCCCATTTTATGACCTCCATCCTGCTCATTGAAGATGATGAAAGCTTTCGCACCACGTTAGCCATGGCGTTGACACGGCGTGGCTGTGAGGTGACTCAGGCAAGTCATGCTCAAGAAGCGCTCGACTACCTAAGCGCACCCCGCTCCGTGGAAGGCATCGTGCTAGACATGCGGTTAGGCCAAGACAACGGCATGGCTTTGATCCCCGAACTCCGTCGCTTTTTGCCCACCGCTCGTTTAATCGTCCTAACCGGTTATGGCAGCATCCCCAATGCCATTGAAGCCGTGCGTCTGGGCGCAGATGATTATCTGCTCAAGCCAGCAAGCGCAGACCAAGTTCTGGCCGCTCTGCGCGGGCAAGCCGCCACCTCCCCACGCCCCGCCGCCAGTGATCTGCCCAGCCTAGCCCGCCTGGAATGGGAACACATCCAGCGTGTGCTCAATGATTGTCATGGCAATATCTCCCATGCTGCCGAAGCACTGGGAATAGATCGTCGGACACTGCAAAGGAAGCTGGGAAAATTACCGCCCAACAGCTGAGCTGCGGCATCTTGCCACATTTTCAATTTCGCGCGCTGCCGGAGAGTTGCGCATGGACTTTCCTTCATACTATCTGGACCATCTGGCTGGCGGACGGTTGATCATCGGGATCATCGCCTCCCTGCACGTACTGATCAATCACCCCTTAGCCGTCGGGGCCTATCCCATCCTGACTTTCATGGAATGGTGGGCGCATAAGCACGGGCGCAAGGATGTCGATGAACTGGCTTATAAGATCACTTTCGTGGTCTTCATCGTCACCACCACGGTCGGGGCCATGACAGGTGTCGGCATCTGGCTTTCCACCTCCCTATTTGCGCCCTTTGCCATCGGCAGCCTGCTACGCGTCTTCTTCTGGGGTTGGTTCACCGAATGGCTTGTTTTCATTTCAGAGGTGGTTCTCATCATGTGGTGGTTCCTTTCCTGGAAGAAAGCCGACACAGCGGAAAAGAAGCGCAAACACATCAAAATTGGTTTGGCACTCAGCATCATGTCCTGGTTGACTATGGCTCTCATTGTGGCCGTCCTCGGCTTCATGATGAAGCCCGGAGAATGGAATCAGACACGCGCCTTCTGGGATGCGATGACCAACCCTCTCTACCTGCCCCAATTGGGCTTCCGTACCTTCTTTGCCCTCATGACGGGTGCCGTCTTCGTGTGGTTTGCGTCGTTCTTTTTCACTCGACAGAAGCCTCAGGGATCACGTTTGCGCAAATGGCTGGTTTATCGTCTCTCCCATGTCGTACTCGTCAGCTTGATCCTGACGCTCCTATTTGGAAATTGGTATTGGCACAATATCCCCGAAGTCATGAAGGCCAATAGCGCCGTGGCCTTACTCTCCCAGCAATTCATGGGCTGGCACAGTCAGTTCGCCAGTTTGTTAGGCTGGACACTGGGCACCTTCTTGGTCATCGCCATTGCAGGTCTATCTTTTTCATCCTTGGTCCCGCGCTGGGCGCTGCTCATCCCCAGCTTCATGGGCATCTGGTTACTGGGTCATTTTGAACGAGCACGCGAATTCATGCGCAAGCCCTGGGTCATCGGAGACTACCTTTATTCCAATGGCGTTCACAAAGATGAACTGGCCTTTTTACAAAGTGAAGGACTGCTCAAATATGCCACTTACGTGAAGCATCGTGAGGTTACCGAAACGAACAAAGTCGAGTGCGGCCAAGATATCTTCATGCTGGCCTGCTCACGCTGCCACAGCACCACAGGCTTGAATGGAGTGATTGAAAAATTCGGCCTCATGTATGGCTCTGACAAACCCTGGGACGATGCAGGCATGCTGGCCTTCATCAAAGGCATGCACCAGACCCGCACCTTCATGCCGCCTTTCCCTGGCAATGAAAAAGAGGCCAAAGCTCTCGTCGCTTACATCCAACATCTCAGAGAAACCCGCGAATCTCTCCAAGGAGCTCAGACCATCGGCATTGAAGCCGCCCCCCTAGCCCCTGAATCGCCGAGCAACCTCACCAACCGCTGATTTTATGAAGACCTTCTTTTTGTTAGCCAACACACCCATTCCGCGTGACCTCCCGCTGCCGCTTCCCTTACCAGCGTGGGTGCTCACAATTTGTCTGGTAATCTTTTTCCTGGTTCACATTCTCTTTGTGAACCTCATGGTAGGAGGCACCATCTTGGTCGTCATCACCGAATGGTTGGGCCGTCAAAACAAACGCTGGGATCATCTATCCTTAGCCATTGCCAAAACTGTGACCGTTAACAAAAGTTTAGCGGTCGTCATGGGCATAGGCCCGCTCCTTTGCATCAATCTGCTCTACACCCTGCAATGGTATTCAGCCAATGCCCTCACAGGTCATGCCTGGTTAATGATTGTACCCTTAGTCATCGTGGCTTTCTTGCTGACCTATCTGCATAAATACACCTGGGAAACCTGGACAACAGGCCGGAAGAAGACACTGCACCAAGCCATCAGCGTGCTGGCCATGCTGCTGCTCTTGTTCATCCCGCTCATCTTCTTATCCAACATCAACCTCATGCTCTTCCCCAGTGAGTGGGACAAGGTGCGCGGTTTCTTCTCCAGCTTAAAAATAGGCAATGTGTTGCCTCGCTACCTGCATTTTCTTGCCGCTAGCATCGCCATGACGGGGCTCTTTTTGGCAGGTTGGTTTGGGCGTGCCTCTTCAGATCTCTCTCATCTCAGTGACTTCACACGCCCAGAACTACGCCGGATTTTTTACAAGATAACGGCTTATGTGACTCTACTTCAATTCGTCTTTGGTCCCCTATTGCTGTTCACACTGCCCGCCGCAGGGATCACCCCAAAACTTTATGTGATCATCTTCTCGGGTGCGGCCATCGGACTCATAACCTTGATGCTAATCTTTCGTGAATTGCGCAGAGATGATTCACGCATTGGGCAAAGTTACCCATGGATTTGCATCCTCTTCACCTTTGTCGTGTTGGGCATGGGCAGCGGGCGTCATGTTTACCGTCAGGCAGCTCTAGCCGGTCATCAGGCTCAGATTCAAGAGCGCACTCAAGAATTCGCTTCCGCTCTAGCAGACTTTAATCACCAGCTTGCAGGCCAACCCGCTGCCGCCGAACCAGACGCCTCACAGCTTTTCATCAACTGCGCTGCGTGCCATGCCCCTAACACCAAGTTAGTCGGCCCACCACTCACTGAAATTGCTCAAATCTATCATGGCAATCCTGACGGCATTGTTGCCTGGGCCATGGCCCCTGGTAAGAAGCGCCCCGAGCTACCCCAGATGCCTCCTTTCGCGCACTTGGGCGAAGCCAATTTGCGCAAAATTGCTGAATACATGTTGGAGAAAGGCAAGGCCCCCTAACCCATCAGATGCCACTGATCACGCCTTCGGCACTCACCTGAATGCGCTCCGCCGCTGGCACTTTGGGCAAAGCAGGCATGCGCATCATGGTACCCGTGAGAGCCACCAGGAACCCTGCACCGTGCGCGATCTCAAAATCACGCACCGTGATGGTAAATCCACGTGGTCGCCCCAGCTTCTTGGCGTCATCAGAAAGCGAGTTCTGAGTCTTGGCCATGCACAAAGGCAAATGGCTAAAATGATTCCGCGAATACAGCGCCAGTTTCTCTTTCGCCGCCTCCGTCAGTGTCACACCATCAGCTCCATAGATGCGTGTGGCGATGGCGTGCAGCTTTTCCTCCACTGGAGCATGGGCATCATAAAGATACGGCAACGGTTTTGATTCAGCAGGCAATGCAGCGAGCACTTTTTCAGCTAACTCAATGGCTCCGTCGCCACCTTGCCCAAAAACATCCGCCGTGGCGCAAGGGACACCTCGGGCTTGGCAAAATTCATGAACCAGAGCCAGCTCTTCTGCACTGTCATTGGTGAACTTGTTCACGGCCACAATCACCGGACGATCAAACTGGGCCGCGCTATCAAGATGTGCCGCTAGATTTTCTAATCCGCGTGATAAGGCTGCTGTGTCCGGCTGTGTGAGGCAATCCAACTCCACACCTCCGTGCATTTTCAGTGCCCGCACCGTCGCCACGATGACAATGGCCTCCGGCTTTAGTCCCGACTGTCGGCACTTGATGTGCATGAATTTTTCGCCGCCCAGATCAAAGGCAAATCCAGCCTCCGTCACCGCGAAGTCCGCATAGGACAGTGCCATCCGCGAGGCCAACACCGAATTGCAACCATGCGCGATATTGGCAAAAGGCCCGCCATGCAGAAACGCAGGCACACCCTCGACTGATTGAACCAAATTTGGCTGCAAGGCATCCAGCAATAAAGCCAACAATGCTCCGGTAATGTGACACTCCTTGGCAAAGACAGGTGTTCCTTCGACTGTAAATCCAATCGCGATGCGATCCAGTCTCTCGCGCAAATCTGCCAATGACTCAGATAGACATAAAATCGCCATCACTTCCGAAGCCGCCGTAATGTCAAACCCAGCACTACGTTCAGTCGTTTTCCCCACGCTAGTGCGGATGCCCCGCAGTGCCCGATCATTCACATCCAGCACCCGTTTCCACAAAACACCATCCGGTGACAAATGCGTCTGTTGATTGAATAATTGGTTATCAATCACCGAGGATAACAAATTATGCGCACTCGTGATTGCATGAAAATCACCCGTGAAATGAAGATTGATGGACTCGGCTGGCTGCACCGTACTTTTACCACCGCCCGTCGCGCCGCCTTTGCGACCAAATACTGGCCCCATGGAAGGTTGCCGTAATGCCAAGGCCACACTCTGACCGATTTTCTTCAAACCCTGCGCCAAACCAATGGAAACCGTCGTTTTCCCCTCTCCCGCAGGTGTGGGAGTGATGGCAGAAACCAAAATCATTTTTCCCTTTTGAGGGCGATTTTCCAGAGCCTTGAGTGAGACCTTGGCTTTATCTCGACCATAAAGAGAAAGGTGAGCTTCAGGAATCCCTAGAGAGCGGGCAACTGTTGAAATGTCGTGGGCCATGTGTGGTTAAGAATGCCACGATCATGCCAAGTGACTCTAGAATTGAAAGGCCGATTTCGATCTCCCCTCTAGCGTTCTTGCCAGCAGAGAACCAAATCGCTAATTTTTGCCAAAAATCACGTATTTAACCAACCATGCCCATCACTTTACCCGCCATCAGCCGCCGCCACTGGATCAAAGGCAGCCTTGCCGCTGCACTTGCCCCGTGTTGGGGCTTGGCTGCGGATAACAAGCTCAGCCCAGAAACCTGGGTGCTTTTTTCAGACCCCCACATCCCGACCGATCCCAAAGCGGAAGCTCGCGGCGTGATCATGGGCGACAATTTGACCCGCTGTGTGAATCAAACATTGAAGCTCCCCAGCAAGCCTTATGGACTTCTTGTGAATGGCGACTGCGCTTACCTCACGGGTCAGGCGTCCGATTACTCCACCTTCATTGACCTCATCCGCCCCATCCGCGAAGCAGGCATCCCCGTGCATTGCACGCTCGGCAATCACGATGACCGTAAAAACTTCACGGCAGCCATGACCAGCGTGCAAGATCCACGTCCCGTGGATGGCAAACATGTCAGTGTTTTTTCCAGCGCCACCATGAACTGGGTCCTTCTAGACACCCTAGATCAGGTCAATAAAACCCCAGGAATCCTGGGTGATGACCAGCTTGGCTGGTTAGACCGCACCCTGGCCAAACTACCCGCCAAACCCACCGTGGTCATGGCCCATCATAATCCTCAAGTCCCCATCACGACGGAAGGCCAAAAACCGACAGGCCTGCAAGACAGCGACGCCATGTTTCAGGTCCTGGCCAAACATAAAAAGGTCAAAGCCTTCGTTTTTGGTCACACTCATAACTGGTCCCACACTCAGCATGAGACCACGGGCATCCACCTCATCAATCTCCCGCCTGTCGCCTACGTCTTTGGCCCCACACGCCCCAATGGCTGGGTAATCGCCCGTGCTACCCCCGAGAAACTCGAATTCGAACTTCGCGCTTTAAATCCAGCGCATGACGAACACGGGGAAAAATATCAGATCCTCTGGGAGAGCTGAAACTACACTTCTCTCATTCTCTCTAATTCTGCGATCAAGGTATCATATCGCTTCTCTAAAACGGGCTCCACCAGCAAACTTCGGTGGATCTGACAGCGTTTGACGAAGTGATAAGATAAAATATCGCACACCGCATCAGGACACTCCATTTGCTCCAATGTATGGCGCAAGGAGCGCATGGCCTCTCCTGTTTCCGGTGTCGCATCCGGCAAAAGGTCCAGTGAACGCTGCTTCAAATCATTCACATAATCCAAATCCGTCTGAATGACCGTTTTGACCGGTTCGATATCGGCAATCACGAAGGGTTTTTCCTGCCGCCAATTTTTAAATCGGATACGTTGAACCCCCTGCAAAATAACATGGGAAGTACCATCCTCCTGCTTTTTACAAGCCCGGATCAGACCTGCAGTGCTGACAGGCAGCAATTCGCACTCACGCTCATTGCTTTTCACCTTGGTGCCAATGCAAAACATTCGATCCGTCTTCAGCGCGAGAGACAACATCAAGCGATACCTCTCCTCAAAAATAAACAAGGGCAGCATGCAGCCAGGAAACAGAAAACAATCCCCCAACACCATGACCGGCATGGTTTCCGGTAGGTTAAAGGAAGGAAGGATCTGACTTTGTTTATCCATAAGCAGCAAAGGGATGCGTGAGAGTTACGCATCAAAATGCTACTTGGCGCAAACAGTCTTGCATAGAAAATGAGGCTTAAAGCAATCCTTTGCTCAAGCCTCGGATTTCCCACTCAGTTCACGAGCCAGACAATCACCGCCCTTTTTCGCCTTCAGAGCTCCCCGATGAACCCCGGCCAACTCCTGGCCGATCACTGCCACGAATCTCCTCGAGCTGCTTGAGCTTTTCCTTCATATCGGCAGGGATCGAATTCCGCTCCACTTCATCATTCAGATTCCAACTTTTCTCTTCCCCATCCTTCGGCTTGGCAGTGAAGACCATGCGATCTCCATCCCGACGCAGGCTATAAATCCCACTATCATCACTGCGGGTCACATTCGCGGTTTCGCGAAACTCACGCTGCTCATAGCGATGAGGCCCCTCGCGAGAATTCTTTTGCCCGCGTTCGCCATCACGGCTGCCTGGATTGTCCCGGCGATCAGAGTCACCCCGCCCAGGCCCATTCCAGCTTGGGGCTGGCGGCATATCGCCTTTATTGCCATCACGGCTCCACTCGCGCATGCGTTCTTGATATTCGCGCATCTGTTTTTGATACATCTCCAGCGATTCACGCATCTCCTTCATCATGTCTGCGCTACCACGGCCTTCCCCATAAAGCGGCGTACCAAAAGGCTGGAAGTAACGATTGCCTCCTCGGAAGGAATCGTCACGCACTGGCATCATGCGCTCGGCGATCTTGACCGTGACCTCTTTATGCTGGCCTCCTGAGATGATCGTCAGGTTCACTTCATCATCTTTCTTTTGGCTACGAACCAAAGTCTGGAGTTGCTCCATGTTCACCAATTTCTGATCTCCATAATTCACCAAAATGTCATCCATCTTGATTCCAGCCGCCTGGGCAGGCGTATCCGGCATCACTTCCTGCACCATCAGGCCAAAACCTTCAGGCAGGTCAAAGTGAGACCGCAGTTCTCTCGACACTTCGCTGGTTAACACCCCTATAAAAGGAGTCATCTTTTCTTCAACATCGCGCTTGGGTTCAGCCTGTTCGCCCTCGGAAGGGCCAGATCGGCGGGCGTGAGGTGCAACGTCCGTTTTCGGCGTACGCATGGGTTCTTGGGCAAGCAGTGGGCTATTCATCAGCACCAGCAGTCCTGCCATGGCGGTCAAAGTGGCATGGATCGGTTTCATGGTTTTAGAGGGTTGAGTTTATTGAAAAGAAACAGGGAGAATCACGCTATCCTCGCGTGGCACCTCCAAAGTGATTTGCGCCCCATCTCGCGGATCAATCCACGCGTGGTGATCCATGGAAACCAGCTTCACATGCTGCTCGGGCAATTGAGATTCTTCATTGTACTGAATGCCTTCGTTTTGTGCGCCTACCACCTCACGAATCGTCGTCACAGGCATCACCGAAGGGGGCGAAACTGCCGCCACAGACATGCTGCTAGGTGCCACATTCGTATCAGGCATGATTCCCATGACCAGCACCGCCGCAGCAGCACCGACTGACGTCCAGAGCATAGGTGATAACCAACTTTGCTTTCTCTTTTTCGGAGACGCCAGCATCCATTCACGATCATGCGCCAACTCTTCCTCCACCCGAAGGGAAAGGGTTGAGGATGGTCCGCTGGGTTGCAGTCCCGCTAGCAGGGTTTCGATCTCATGTTCATTCATAGCATGGCCTCCTTGGATTGAGGAAAGGAATAGACGTTGGTGGCTGGAGCCGAGTTGATCATCAGTTCATCGCGCCTCGGTGTCAGTCGTTTTTGTAGCGCCGTCAATGCGTAACGGTAGCGCCCAGAAATGGTGTTGATGGATTCGCCCAGGGTCGCCGCGATCTCTGCAAAAGTCAGCCCACCCCAGAGTTTCAGAGTCACCACTTCGCGTTGATCTTCAGACAGAGTTTGCAATGCCTCTTGCACAATCATCGCCGTTTCGCGCTGTTCCGGGCTCGTATCGAAGATCGGCGCATCCCCCATCGGCAGCGCTACATCGGACACCGCTTCACGTTTAGCGCGGCGCGTGTCACTGCGGCGCTGATCCAGGGCGATCGTGCGCACCGCCGCATACAGCAGTGGAATGTGCTCCTCATTCCCCTCAGGGAATCGCTTCCACCAACGCACAAAAGCCATCTGGACAACATCCTCAGCATCGGATCGGCTGGGACACAATTGCACCGCGTAGAGCAGCAACTTCGGCGCGACTTGGTCGAAGCAGTATTTCCAGGCGTTGGTGGCAGTTTCCATAGGAACGGGCAGGTGGGGTTTCCATAGGCTTAACGTCACCCCTCACCTTTTTAGTGTGTTCAATGCCCAGTTTTGCTGAATTGAACCTTGGGGAAGCATTCAAATGGCGTTTTTCTTTCCGCTCGGTGTGAAACCCGCTACATAAAAAGCCATGGCATCCACAGAGACTCCCAAGCCCTCCAAAACATCCGGCCACGGTCATCATTGGCCCATCGTCATTGCCCTCGTATTAGGTCTTTTGGCCGGGATCATTCTGCAATTTTTCATGCACCCCGCAGAAGGGCCTCCGCCAGAATGGACAAACACCGTTTTGGATATCTGCCGCTTTATCTCAGACCTGTTTCTACGGGCTTTAAAAATGGTTATCGTCCCCCTGGTGGTGGCCAGCATCATCAGCGGCATCGCGGGTCTGAAATCCCTGGATGGCTTTGCCCGCATGGGGCTCAAAACATGGGCCTACTATGCCTTGAGCAGTCTCGTCGCCGTCTGCGTCGGGCTCGGCATGGTGAATCTGATTCAACCCGGCTTGGTCAACGGACAGCCTAATCCAACGCTGAGAGCGGCCATGGATTCCGCCCTCAAAAGCGACAATGCCGCCATCGTTGGCGACGTCATGAAGCGTGCCGAAGGAGGCACCAGTTCACTCCTAGACATCATCCTCCGCATGGTGCCCACGAATGTCATTGAGGCTTGTGCGAATGGCGACCTTCTCGCCATCATCTTCTTCAGCATCCTCTTCGCTGTGGCCATGGTGCTAGTGCCTGGCGGACCGCCCACCGTTCTCCGGGATCTGTTCAACCAGTTGGCGGACGTCATGACTTTGATCACCACCTGGGTCATGAAATTCACCCCTTTAGCCGTCTTCTGTTTGGTGATCCCTGCCATTGCGGAGGTCGGCATCGGCATCATTCAGAATCTCATCCCCTATGTGCTCACGGTCGTCGCGGCCTTAGCCTGTTCCATGTTTGTGGTCATGCCGCTTGTACTCAAATTCGTTGCAGGGATCTCCCCACTCTCCCATTTCCGAAACTTACGGGAGTCTCTGCTGATGTCTTTTTCCACCGCCTCCTCCACGGCGACACTGCCCGTCACGCTGCGTTGCATCCAGGAAGAATCCAAAGTGTCTGAGCGTGTCAGCAGCTTTGTCATACCGCTTGGAGCCACGGTCAATATGGATGGCACCGCCCTCTACGAATGCGTCGTGGTGGTTTTTGCTGCTCAGGTACTCGGCGTTGATTTGAGTCTCTCTCAGCAGTTCATCGTCGTCCTCTTGGCTCTAGTCTCCAGCATCGGTGTCGCTGGCATTCCCGCAGCCAGCCTCGTGGCCATCATCATCATTATGCAGAACGCTGGTTTCAGTGAGGACATGATCAAAGCTTCCCTCGGTCTTGTGCTCACCATTGACCGTCCTCTGGACATGGCACGCACATCCGTCAATGTCTTCAGTGACAGCGTAGCAGCCGTCGTCATCGCCCGATCAGAAGGGGAAACCCTGGAGTAAACGCGGACCTCATCTAAAGATTCAATGAGAAGCATCGAACAAAATTCTCCCCTCTTGCATCCAAGAGGATGAACACTCCTGGCACGACCAATGCTTTGGAGTCTTCACGAATCCAAACCCAATATTATGATGAGGTTCCCTCGCCCTGGTTGCTGGTATCGTTTTACGTCTGCCGATTGGCAGTTCATCCGAGATGCTTTAGCCCTCACTCAGCGAGAGAAAGAGAGTCTCGTCTCTCTCCTCGATGATCCTGATACGGTGCGCATGATCTTGGATCACCCGAAACTTTTTGAAGCAATGCTTGTTAGCCGACAAGCCGCCTTCCTCTCCCCCGAACTCTTTTTCTACGTCACCGTGCGCCACACATTAAAGCGTGTCGGAGTCGATGACCTGGAAGTAGCTGACTACATCGCTGTGGTCTGTGCAGACTTCGGCCTACCCGCCACGGCCGAGCAGCAATTGCCCGAACGTAAATTGGAAAGCCTGTACAGCATTGACTACATCTCCGCCCTGGAGAGCGCAGGTAGCCATGAGCGTTTCTTCATCCATGTTCAATGCGCCAATCAATTCCTGGTGCTCACCAGCCTCTACCCAGATTTCCTGCGTTATCGGGCGGAGCGCCGGGGTGCCCCTGACCTGGAATTTTATGAGCGGGTCGTCATCAGCCATCTCGAGGCCGCAGGCAGACATGCCTTGGCCGAAGAATTCGCTCTGGATGATACCTTGTCCCACGTCGCTCAGTCCTTCCGCCCTGCACGCCGCGCCATGAACCACACCGTTCGTGAATACCTCAGCCTGGGTGCTTGAACCTTCGCTTACAAAGCAGCCGCACCTTCTTTAGCCTGGATTCCACTTCCGTGCGGAATCCAGGTTGAATCCTTGACCATGCAGCTTGTGCGGTAGAGCATGCGCCGCACGGATGAGTGATTCCATCAAAACCCAAACCATCGCCTGCCTCGGCCCCGAGGGCAGTTTCTCGCACTTGCTCACGCAAATGCGCTTCCCAGATGCCCCTGTCCAGCTCATGGCCAGCATTGGCGAGGTTTTTGATTTTATCCGCAGTCACCCAGACACCCTCGGCATCGTCCCGATTGAGAACTCCTCCGGCGGCTTCATCATTGATACCGTGGATCGTCTCGTGGATGAACGCTGCGGCCTGAACATCATCGAAGAATTGACCCTGGACGTGAAACTGGCCCTGCTAGGACGCAGCGGCGCTGACATTAAGACCATCCATTCTCACGCCATGCCCTTCTTCCACAGCGATGAATGGCTGAAGACCAATTACCCTAACGCCAAGCGCATCGTCGAAGCCAGCACAGCGAAGGCGGCTGAAAAAGCCGCGACTCAGGAAGGAGCCGCCGCCATTGGTCCCCGACAAAATGCCCAGCGCCATTCCCTGGACATCTTGCACTTTCCCATTGCTGGAGAAGTGCCGAACATCACCCAATTCTTTCTGCTCGGCCATCAAGCCAACGCCGAATCCACGGCCAACAATCGCACGGCCCTCGTCGTGGAGTTGCCAGATCGTTCCGGCAGCCTGTGTCGTTTCCTGACCCCTTTGAGCGAAGCTTCCATCAACATGAAGCGCCTGGAGTCTCGCCCCATCCGTGGACAGCCTAACAAATATCGCTTTTACATCGAAATCGAAGGCTCCCCTGCCGATTCCCTGGTTCAAAAGGCACTCGACCAAACTCGCGCAGAAGGCGCAGTCATCCGCAGCGTCGGCTCCTACCCTGCAGGCCGCAGATTTGAGTCGTAACGGTTCCTCATTTGTGACGCCCAGCTAAACGCGGGCAGACCACTTTTTTTGCCACTTTTGGGGCTTCGGACATTGCCGTACAGGCCGTCTTCAGCACGAAAACACGCCTTCCGGCCTCGACAGCGCGGGAAATCGCACGAAATGACGACTATTCTGCCTGCGTTATCATTTCTCCCCCCATGCCACCCAAATCCCTGAAAAAAACCACTCTGGCCATTGCAGCTGTG
>JAOZVT010000321.1 GCA_025869455.1 Prosthecobacter sp. | reverse complement strand
GGACGAAAGGAATGACCACACCTCAGGTTTGATTTGAGGGAAGGGATCGATGCAAACAAGATTTCCATTCCCTCGCCGATTTAGGTTTTTGACAATAATTGCTGCAGATCCACCTTCGCATGTACCAATTTCGAGCACCCGTATCGGATTGCGCGCGAAGACGATTGCGCTCAACGCTTCTTGCTCGGGCACGAGCATCTGAACTGGAACGTCTAATTCCGGGCCGGTAGCTTTCGCATTATTAAAGTTCGCAGTCTTCGCGAACCATCGGGTCAGTGACATCATATATTCGTTCCATGGTCTCTGGTGCTGAGGGAAGATATTAGTTAATGCCCCAATGATCGCGTATAACCGTTGATTATGACCGCTCGGATCTCTGCTTTGCCGGAATCGCATCCGATACTCAATGACTGGGGAGCCTTGGGGAGTCGAAAATGCAACGATTTCGTACGATGCCACATATTTTCTGAAGCTCCGCAAGCCAGTTCAATTTTGCTTCCGTTAAAATGCACGATGAGCAGCTCTGGCAAACTGCTATCGCTTATTTGAATGATAACCTCGAAATCATCAGAGGAGTTTTCTGGAAATTTAAAGTCCGCAACTATTGGCTTTCCGCGCGATACTAGAAACAGTGGATGATTCCAAGACTCTGCTCGCACTTCAGGCGCTTGTTGATCGCCATCGATCCTACCGATGCAAGTGAATTGATGAAATTGGCTGGCTCTTTTACTAAGAAGGCCTTCGAGCCAGTATCGAGAGAAGGCAGGATGAACCGGCATGGAATTGGCATTGAAGTAGCTAAGTAACCAGCGCTCATCATTTTGAATCGCTTGGTGCCCCAACAGCTCACCACACCAGCCTGAAAAAGCGAGCGGTAGGAGGCGGGTATCATCGAAAAGATCGAGTTCAAAATCGTGGTAGCTGAGGCCAAGTCCGCATCGAAAGAGTGCATCTAGGTTTGACCCCATTTGATCTAGCGACCATTTCCATGATTGATGCTTCGACTTGGACGAGTATCGCAAGGCGAGTTCAGGCGGAAGACTTTGTGTGAACTGAAGCTGGGAAGAATGGGAATCGAAAGGGATCAAGCGGTTAGGTGTTTCAGCAAAGAAAACTGATCCTCCGCCCTCTATTGTTTCACGCATCATGCCCAATATATAGGTTCGCTCTTTAGGTAGGAGATGTTCCAAAACGGCATAAAGGACCAGGAAGTCAGGAGGCTCATTCATGCCAAAGTCCTGCGGGCGACGCAGTGCCTCCAGCGCGTTTGCGACGTGAAATTCTGCGGATGAGTTTATTGCAGCTGCGACATCCCTGGGACTATCGGAAATTCTGTGTTTGAGGCGGGTGGACCATCATGCGTTCACGAA
>JAOZVT010000320.1 GCA_025869455.1 Prosthecobacter sp. | reverse complement strand
CCAGTTCTTCAGATTGTAAGAGCAAAAGACAACGGGCTTCGCTGGTTCCTGGGCTTGGACAAAAGTCCATGTCAGCTAAAATAAAAATAAAACGGCGGGGATGACTCCCCGCCGCTTCAATGGAAAAAGGTTGGCTACCATTCGGGCACCTTTAAAACTTAGGCGTCTTGGGAAGAGGTCACTGGCTGACGCTTCTCGACGACCGGGGCTGGGATGGTTGGGCGCTGGGCTTCGTCCTGAGCACTGGTCAGTTCATGCTCGAATTCTTCACGGGCTTTTTTGAACTCGCCCATGCTCTTACCCAGGCTACGGGCAAAGGTTGGGAGTTTCTTGGCTCCGAAGAGAACAAGAACGAGAAGAGCGATAATGATCATCTCAGGAGTACCGAGAGGGCCAAAACCGGCGATAATAGATGGAGTATTCATGGCTGGGGTATATTTACGGTCAAAAGCTAAACGACGCAAGCCGACCTTTCTACGGGTCAACTTCAATTTGTACAGACCATTTGGGGGAAAGTCTGTTCAGGAGTTGTCATCGGCAGTTCTGTGGTCTTTATTTCAAATCCTGCCGAAAAATTTAAAGTCCCCTCGATTTTCCATCGCAAATGATCTCTGTCCAAGACCTCACCAAGCAATATGCAGGACGCATGGCGGTGAATCACATCTCTTTTGAGGTTCAACCTGGTGAGATTGTAGGCTTTTTGGGGCCCAACGGTGCCGGAAAGTCCACCACGATGCGGGTTTTGGCTGGGTACATGCCGCCGAGTTCTGGCAGTGTGAGGGTGAATGGGCATGATGTTTTCCGTGAGTCGCTGGAAGTCCGGCGCTCAGTCGGTTACATGCCTGAAATGGCCCCTTTGTACACCGATATGCGGGTGAAGGAGTATCTGCGTTTCCGTGGAGAATTGAAAGGACTCCGAGGGCGTACGGTGCGTCAACGCGTGGGAGATGTGATGGAGCTATGCTCGGTCAAAGATGTTCGGCGGCGGTTGATCGGCAATCTTTCCAAAGGCTACCGTCAGCGTGTGGCCCTGGCGGATGCGCTCTTGCATGAGCCGCCTTTATTGATTTTGGATGAGCCGACCAGCGGCCTAGATCCGGTGCAGATCCGTCAGGTGCGCGAACTGCTGGGCAGTCTGAAGCCCAAGCACACAATTTTGCTTTCCACCCACATTTTGCAGGAGGTGGAGCAAATCTGTGATCGGGTGATTATGATCCATCATGGACACCTTTTGGCCAATGACACACCGCTGAATCTCACGAAAAAGCTGCGTGCTTTGACCCAGGTTTTTGTGGAAGTGCAGGGGCAGGGAAATGTGATGGAGGTTTTTGAGTCCATCCCCGTCGTCCGTAAGGTGTTGGAAGAAAGCCA
>JAOZVT010000319.1 GCA_025869455.1 Prosthecobacter sp. | reverse complement strand
CCCTCCAAAAGCACATGCCCACGTGCGATGACACCACACAGCACCAGTTCAATCAATTCATTCTGGCCAAACAGCACCTCATTGAGCGCCTGTCTTAGGGCCACGATGGGGATCGTGGCGGATTGAATCTCACTGTCTAAAGCGTAGGGATCAAGCATTACCCGAGAGTTAAGCAGTTAGAATGCCGCTGAGTCGAGCGGAAATGCACTGAGGTTTTATCAACGCGTTGCCTCATAAATAAAAACACTGAAGCGGAAATTGAAAAAGGCGGGGGAGAGGTCCATTGCCTCATAACCCAGGATACCGTGGCGCATGGCAACTTCCATGAGCCGAAATACCTCGAAAAGATGCGCTGCCGTTACCAGAGCTACTCAGGCAAAGCTGCCAAGCGGAGATACTCGTCTGCCTTCTGCGCGATGTTGATGATCCGAGGGTTTAGGCTGGGTGAAGCATCTCTTGGGCGACGTGCTGCTCACCGCCCTCCTGGCCATGCTCTGCCAGTGCGACACCTTTAGTGCCATGGCCCTCTTTGCCCACACCCAGCTTGAATGGCTGCGCCGTTACGTGCCCCTGGTCAATGGAGCTCCCTCTCATGATGTCTTCCGCAACGTCTTCATGCGCATCAAACCCGAGGTGCTCACCGACATCATGCGGCAATGGGCCAGCACGGCGGGTGCCGCAGCTGGTCAGCACGTGCGCATTGATGGCAAGGTGAGCCGTGGCACCAAGGCTACCAGCAACGGCCCTGCCCAGCTGCATCTGCTGCGTGCCTGGGGCAGCGAAGTGGGGCTCAGCCTGGGGCAGCAGGCCTGTGCGCAGAAGAGCAACGAGCAAGCCGCCCTGCCGCAATTGCTGGCCAGCCTGGAGCTCAAAGGAGCCGTGGTGAGCATTGACGCCATGGCCGGGCATCCCGAAGTGGCACGCACCCTGCATGAGGCGCAGGCGGATTACCTCCTGGCTTTGAAGAAGAATGAAAAGACCACCTTTGCTACGGTGGCCGCGCACTTCCGGGGACTCAGCGGGCAGGACGGGCGGCTACCCGCCTTCCGGTCGCCTGCGGAAACTCTGCATCCTGGCGAGGACGTGCCCCGCCACTGGCCAGCGGAGGTCTCCGTGCATCGCAGCTCAGAACTCAGCCACGGGCGCTACGAGGAGCGCGAGGTGGTGGCCTGCGCGGTCAATGATGAATGGTTCCCAAAGAACTTCCTGTGGTATGGGCTGCGCAGTGCCGTGTACGTCATCCGCCGTTGCATGCGTGCGGGGCACCAGGAGGAGACCCCGACCCATGAGGTGCATTACTACCTCAGCAGCCTGGAACCGGAGGCGGTCAAGCTCGGCGGCTGCATCCGGGCGCACTGGGCCATTGAGAATCAG
>JAOZVT010000318.1 GCA_025869455.1 Prosthecobacter sp. | reverse complement strand
ATCCAAATGATTTTCTTGATGTGTTGAGTGATCAGGAACTCCCTCTTCAATCGAGATCAGCGGAAATAACCATTCCCGATACCGCGACCGAAGAGCTCGAACTGGAACTTCCTACTCAATCAAGATCAGAGGAAATCATCATTCCCGATACAACGAGCGAAGGTTTCGACCCTCTGGAACCACCGAGCATTCGCAAGCCTAAATATGAGATCATCGAAACAAGATACGACACGAATTTATGCATGACCCTTCCAATTAAAGTCACAATTGGCGAACTCACCTATGTTCATCGAAGTGAAAATTGCTGGGCCAGAATGACCTGCACACAAGGCAAGCTCTATATTTGCCGCTTCTGTGGCGACAGAATTAATGCTAGTGAACCCCACCTGGCGGTTCTATCACATCTACTGGGGGAGAGTTACTACAGGAAGAAACAACAGATCCGGGTTTCTACCTACAGTCGTCCAGTTCCTTGTGCTTTCACTACTCCGGCCATGATCAAAAAGGCTAAGGATGAGCTGGCAGAGCTGAAGCAGCCATCAGCTCCTCCACCTATGCATCAGATTCAATTGCCATCCATCCAACCCCCAGAGCTTTCGAGCAGTTCTAGCCAAGCTTCACTCTCCTGGATAACCAGACCAGCATTGTTGGGCATGGCTACGATTCTTGTTTCGCAGAAGTGCCTGCCTTTTTCGCTCTTCGACTCACCTCAATTTCGATGCTTCGTCGAAGCATCGAATGAGGTGAGCCGAACGCGGGGTCAAAGGCAGGCACCCATCACCTCTTACGAGCTTCGGAAATATGTAGTCAATTCATATGAAGAGACCAAACAGGAAATCACCCGCCTCCTCAGTGCCAGCAAAGGAAGCATCCACGTCTCGGTTGACTCTTGTACCTTCAACTCGATTAAAAATATACACAATATCATGGCGTCAGATCACCAATTCGATTGGCATATCGGTCATGTGTCAATCCCTGATCTACGAGCGAAGGATACTGAGGCATATTGTGCGCTCTATCAGATTGCAATTCAGCGTGTATTTAGCTGCTCGACTCCTGCTGCCAATTCTCAAATATTACCTTCTTCATCTTCTTCTGATTCTTCCTCGACTCAGTCTCTTTCACCTCCTGTTCGTTCCGCATGGCAGCGCTCTCTGTCACATATTCCGTTACAACCACGTCAATATGAAGAATCGTCCCGATATTTTTCTGGAAAGATTGGAACGCTCACAGTTGACGGCGCTCCGGTAAATGCTGCCGCCCTTCAATCCTTAAGGAAACCACACCCGGAGATTATCGGATTGCTTTGTTCAGTGCATGGTCTAAATCTCTTAATGAATCACTTTGTCAAAAAAACCATTTGGATGTCTACCACTCTGG
>JAOZVT010000317.1 GCA_025869455.1 Prosthecobacter sp. | reverse complement strand
GACACTGCACTCAGAAGAACCCATTTTTTTGCTCAAATTTTGCAAGAGACGGGGCCTCAGCTAAAAGTAGAAGAGGGATTCATGTACAAAGCAGATTCGCTAATAAAGATATTTAAGTATTTCAGAAAAAATCCAGAGACCGCCAAACTCCACGGCTATGATATCCACCGAGGGGTTAAGGCTGACGGTAGCAGGATGTCTCAGCATGATTTTGAGGCCATTGCCAACGGAGCTTATGGCGGTCGAGCTGATCTAGGCAACGGTGATTATTCGTCCGGCGACGGGTGGAAATACCGTGGACGAGGCTTGAAGCAGCTGACGGGAAGGCATAACTATCAGGCGCTCACGTCTTGGCACAACCGCCTCGCACCACATTGGCCGGAAGACAACGTGGATTTTGTAGAGCAACCCGATCTCTTGCTAACCATGAAATACGCCACTCGATCGGCCGCAAACTTCTGGATGACAAACAAGTTATACGAACTCGCAGATAGCGGCTCAGATTCGGCAGCAGTAGACTCGATAACTAAAATAGTTAACCTGAATACCGATAGCTATGTAGCAAGACGAGAAAACTTCAAGAGACTTTTGGACGCAAAAATATTAAATTAACCAAGAAATCTCAAGCCATATAATTAACGCTAATACGCAGGCGGCAGATGAAAATCTCACATATATTACTAGCTTTACTTTTGCCTTTTTCGTCCATCTTGTCGGCAGAACCTATTGACAACGAGAATCCCTTTTTCCGCTGCACCACGACCTCTAATAAAATTATCGAATTAAAAAGACAAGATGATAAATTTATTTATACTTTCGGGAGCCCTAACCAGCCCCCAGAATTGGCAATGAATAAATCACCTCATGAAGTCGAAATTTCCATGGGTAATCTCTCTGGAAACGAATTAAGCAACTCTGTGAGCCTTACGAACGGCGCCTACACATATACAGTAATAATGAAAATCAACAGAATTGCAGACACTCAAGAGCCCGAGCACGGAATAGTAGTCAAGAAAAACTCACGATACCTAGCCTATATTCCCTGCATCGCAAATTCCGTGCAAGGAAGCCTGCTTGACTTTGAGTAGTTCTCTTAGATCACTCTCAAACCAATATTTGCAAAACAAGGAAGCTGATTGGCTTTCCCGCAGACGACTACATGCTACGAGCGGATTGTTCAAAGTCGGTTAGGAGGCGATTGCTCCTGGGCCGGTGCCTGCCACCACACCACGTAGCATCGCTCGCGAGGTCGTCAAATCCCGCCGAAGCAGCTACGCCGACAACAGGCTGACGACGGCAAACCGGCCGATGTTGGCCTGCGCCACTACGGTCTGGGTGACCGCGGCGTAGCTCGAGGGGCTGCGCTGCATCAGTTCGTAA
>JAOZVT010000316.1 GCA_025869455.1 Prosthecobacter sp. | reverse complement strand
CGGTACTTGGAAATTAGTCGCCAAAGGCCCACAGGGGGAATGGGAGCTTTATGATATGGAGCATGATCGTACCGAGCAGCATGACCTTGCCTCACAACATCCAGATCGCGTGAAGACGATGTCAGAACAATGGTTAACCTATGCCAAACGCGCCCAGGTTATTCCTTGGATCTGGGGCTTACCTTATGGTGACCCTCTGCCTGCCAAGAAAGGTAAAAACGCCAAGAAGAAAGATCATTGATGAAATACGTTTTCTATACGCTGGCGCTGGGTGCCTGTGCTTTCACAAGCCTCCAAGCTGCCGCAGATCGTCCCAATGTGCTGCTCATCTGTGTGGATGATCTTAAGCCTAACATGGGTTGTTATGGCGATGCTTTGGCAAAAACGCCGAATCTGGATCGCCTAGCGGCGCGGGGCATGCGCTTTGATCTCGCTTATTGCAATCAGGCGGTGTGTGCCCCTTCAAGAAACAACCTCTTGTTAGGATCACGCTCCACATCATTGGGCATTTACAGCTTGTCAGAGAACTTCCGCACCGCTGTTCCTGATGCCGTGACCTTGCCCCAATACTTCATGAATAACGGCTGGCGCACAGAGGCGATCGGCAAGATCCTGCACACCGGGCATGGCAATCACGATGATGATGCTTCATGGAGCGTGCCTGCTATCAAGGAGAAGGTCATTGAGTATCTGAAGCCGGAAAATTCAGCCAATGGTCAGCTTACCCGTGAAGAAGCTTTTTTCACGAATCAAAAGCTCGGCAATATCAAGAGCCTGCCACGTGGGGCCGCCTGGGAGATGGCGGATGTGCCTGACAATGCCTATGCTGATGGGCGGATCGCCGATGCAGGCATTCAACGTCTGCGTTTTGCGAAAGAGAATCCAGGTCAACCTCTGTTCCTGGCATTGGGGTTTGTGAAACCGCATCTGCCATTCACCGCTCCTAAAAAGTACTGGGACATGCATGATCGTGCGGCTTTCCCGTTAGCTTCACGGGATCTTCCACCTGAAGACGCGCCATCTTATGCAGGCAAGACCTTGGGTGAACTGAATAACTACGATCCTGTCCCTGTGGACCCTCCTTTGACGGAGGATATGCAGCGCACGCTGATCCACGGCTATTATTCAGCCGTTAGTTTTGTGGATGCTCAACTTGGCCGAGTGCTGGATGAATTGGATCGTCTCGAGCTGGCGGATAAGACTCTCATCGTCCTCTGGGGAGATCACGGCTGGCATTTGGGAGATCACGGCATGTGGACCAAACATACAAATTACGAGCAAGCGAACCGCATCCCCTTGTTCATCGTGGCACCAGGAGTGACTCAGGCTGGGAGCGCGACGAAACAACTGGCGGAAACCGTGGATGTGTTTCCTACACTCGTGGAGCTAGCCCACTTGCCCGCATTCACAGGGCCTCAACCGACGGATGGCACCAGTCTCGTTCCGGTGTTGCGTGATCCGGCTGCCCGTGTTCGGGATCATGCTTATCATGCTTTCCCTCGTCAACGCCAAGGGAAACCCGTGATCGGGCGCGCCATTCGCACCGAGCGGTATCGCTTGGTCGAGTGGAAAAACCCTGGGGCCGCTCCAGATACAGCCGACCTGGAGCTCTATGACTACCAGGATGATCCACTGGAGACGCATAACCTAGCCATGACAAAGCCCGAGGTGGTGGCGGAACTGCGCGTCATTTTGAATCGTCATCCTGAGGCCGTTTCTCCGCCTAACCAAAAGAAGAAACCCTCCAAAAACTAACTTCGTGAAAAAACTTCTCTCATTTTTTATCCAGGGCGCATTGTTTGCAGGCGCAGCTCTGGCAGCACCTAAACCAAACGTGCTGATCATCATGGCAGATGATTGCACCCACAATGACCTAGCGGTCTATGGTGGCAAAAACGCCCTGACGCCTAACATTGATACACTGGCCAAAGAAGGTCTGACCTTCAATCGTGCCTATGTCAGTGAAGCCATGTGCCAGCCCTGCCGGGCGGAGCTTTACACCGGTCAGTTTCCCATGCGCAATGGCTGTGCCTGGAATCATAGCGCCAGCCGCCCCGGTACGGTCAGTTTGCCGCAGCATTTGGGTGCACTCGGTTATCGTGTTGGATTGGCCGGAAAGTCACATGTCTTGCCAGAGGAAGCCTACCCTTTTGAAAAAGTGCCCGGCTTTGATCCAAGTTGCGTTCGCAATCCGACACAACCTCACAGTTTGACGGGAGCTCGTGAGTTTATTTCTCGTCAGGCAGATCAACCCTTCTGCCTCGTCATTGCCCTTGTGGAGCCGCATGTGCCGTGGGTTATGGGAGATGCCAGTCAATACCCGCCGAAGAAGATTCAGTTGCCACCTAACATTGCCGACACACCCAAGACGCGTGGAGATTTTAGCCACTATTTGGCAGAGATCACTTACATGGACGGGCAGGTAGGCGAGATATTAGCGCAGCTCAAAGAAGCGGGCCATGCCGAAGACACGCTTGTCATCTTCACCTCTGAGCAGGGCTCTCAATTTCCTGGCAACAAGTGGACCAATTGGGACACCGGCTTGCACACAGCTTTGATTGCCCGCTGGCCAGGGAAGGTGGCTGCCGGAAAACGCACCGACGCTGTCGTTCAGTATGCGGATGTGGTTCCTACGCTCATTGATTTGGCGGGTGGAGCTTCTCTGGAGAGCCTAACCAAATTTGATGGCAGTAGCTTTGCCTCCGTGCTGCGTGGAGAAAAAGACACGCATCGCCAATACGCCTACGCGATGCACAACAACATCCCCGAAGGTCCAGCGTACCCCATCCGCGCCATTACGGATGGTGAATTCCGTTACATTCGCAATCTGGTGCCGGACGACATCTACATCGAAAAACACGTCATGGGCATTCAGGGCAAAGGTGACTTGAACAATCCGTATTGGCCCACCTGGGTGGCAAATTCCTGGGATCAACCAGAGATCTATCATTTGGTGAAGCGTTACATTCATCGGCCAGCTGAAGAGTTATATCACACCGCCGCAGACCCCTATGAAATGATCGACTTAGCCAAGGATCCGAAACACCAAGAAACCTTGAAAAGGCTTTCCACCGAGTTGGATCGTTGGCTCACAGAGCAGGCAGACCCCGGAATTCCTGAAGATACTCATGAGGCACATCAAGCGGCCAAAAAAGGCAATCATTTATATTTTCCCAAGCCTTGAGCCTTTCGCCCGTTTTGCCTTGCCTGCGGTGAACCTTTGCCCCAGCATCCGCACCTGCCTCCTCTAAACTTAGCTATGTTCAAGAAAAACTGGTATCTCTTTACGCCCCTACTTTTGGTCGCCATTCCGGTCATTATTTATGGCTACTACACGGTCAGTGTGGGTTATGCGCCTAAAGATGCCATGAATGCCACCAAGTACTTTTTGGTTTCAGGTACTCGCTACGCCATGGATTATAATGAATTGAATTTCAATCGTTTACAGTCAGGCATGGATGGTCGTCAGGTTTACCAAACCATGGGTAAGCAGCCTTCGGAACGGCACGATAATGACACCCGCTGGATTTATTCCCTGCCGAAACCAGGGTCGCAAGCTTATCATGAGCGCGTCATCATCATGGAGCGTGACAAACAAAATGTCCCCCGGGTGAAGGAATTGGTGCGCAGATTTCACGTGCCAGGAGAATGATTCGCTGGCATCGTCACAGTTGCCAGTTCGTCTCATTGCATCCACTCTAGCCGCCGATGTCTCTTTCCCGTGCCTTAATCTCTTTCGGTGTTCTCGTGCTGCCATTTTTTATGGCCTCTTGCGGATCGTCCAGCAGCAAAGGTTTGCCGAAAAACCTACCCGTCATCAATCTCCATGCTTCTGCGGCGACTCCCGCGCATTCCATGGCACGGAAAGACTACCCGTTTGATTCAAAAGGCGACTATGTCTCGGCTTGGGCGGCTGAGGGGGAAAAAGCTGCGTCAGATGATGATGTCGCGCGTTGGCAGTCCTCTCATGGCGGCAGTGTTTCTAGGCGCCAGCCTTCGCGTGTCACGAAGGTGTCTTCGAAGAAGAAATCTTCTTCCAGTAAGAGCTACACCATCAAAAGTGGAGATACACTCAGCGGCATTGCTCGTAAAAACGGCACTACGGTCGCGAAGCTTAAATCCGCGAATGGTCTGAGTTCAGACCTGATTCGTGCTGGCAAGACGCTCAAGATTCCTTGAGCGCCTGTTTCAGGGCAGGGTAGCGACTAAACCAATCAGGCGGGTTCCTGAGTGCGACACTCAGGACGACCTTGGCGCAGCTTTGACCAGGGGGATTGATCAGACACATCCTGCGGATCAGGTGCAGCGGCGAGATCGTCTGGCAATTTAGCGGGGGAAAGGATGGCCAAAAAAACCAAAGGTTCCTGGTGCGGATTGTAAGTCGCGTGGACAACACCAGGAGGAATGTGCGCCATTTCACCTGCTTTCAGGATGCGACATTCCTCGCCCACCCATTGTTCCGCCCGTCCATACAAGACATAGATGATTTCCTCCCGATGCGGATGGAAATGAAAGGGATGGCAGTGCATGGGGGCCATGTTGGCACGCACCATCAGGAGTTTCTCTGCCTCCACTAGATCGGGTCGGCAAAGCCACTCGTTGTTGGTCCATGGATTCGTCTCACGGGCGGCATCATCAATCTGGACAAAGCGGGCAGGGGAGTCAGGCATATCCCAGATTTACGCAATGAACCTTAGCTGCGCAATACTACACCCTGAGTTCATCCCCACTTCTGCCTATCTGATCCCAACCTCCGGGGGGCCGCCGCAGATCTCTTTGAAAAAACATTGGGCAGCGGAAATCCTACGCGTATTATCTGGACATTATGCGCACATCGAATCCATTGCTCAACCAATCTACCTTCTCGACCATGGCTGTAAGAGGAGAGCAGCAGATGACCCTGCAAGGCACGGTGAACAAAACGGGCATCCTCCTTTTCCTCACTTTCGCCACGGCTCTTTACACCTGGAATATGGCCATGAGTCAGCCTGGCACGGCCATGACCTGGATGATTGGAGGGGCGATTGCGGGTTTTGTTTTTGCCATCATCACCAGTTTCAAACCCGCGTGGTCTCCCATCACTGGCAGTCTTTATGCCTTGGCTGAAGGCCTATTTTTGGGCGGCATTTCTGCGATGTATGAAAAGCAATTTCATGGCATCGCCCTTCAGGCGGTTCTCCTCACTGGCGGCACCTGTTTAGCTCTGCTCGCTGCCTATTCCATGCGCATCATTCGCGCTACTGAGAATTTCAAACTGGGCATTGTTGCCGCCACGGGTGGCATTGCCTTGGTGTACCTTGTCTCCATGGTTCTGGGCTTCTTTGGTATCCATATCCCTTACATTCACGAGAGCGGCCTCATCGGCATTGGATTCAGTGCCGTCGTCGTTGTGATCGCTGCCTTGAATCTCGTCCTGGACTTTGACTTCATCGAAAATGGCTGCACTCACGGTGCCCCTAAGTACATGGAGTGGTACGCAGCCTTTGGACTTTTGGTCACCCTAGTCTGGCTCTACGTCGAAATCCTCCGTTTACTATCCAAGCTTGCTCGCCGGGATTGATCCGTAACCTGTTGATTGCTCCCATTTGACTTCTGACTTGGCGTCCATCATTCTGCCAGCCTTATGGGACTTTTTGATTCTTTAGCAAAGCAGGCGCTGGGTGGCATCATGGGTGGAAATCAGCAGGGGGATATGCTCTCGGGTCTGCTCAATCAAGCAGGTGGGCTCGATGGGTTGAAGGACCGCTTTCAGCAGGTCGGTTTGGGAGAGGTCTTTGCCTCCTGGGTTTCGACAGGAGCCAATCAATCCGTGCAACCTTCCCAACTTGAAGGGGCACTCGGCAGTGACGCTACTCAAAATTTGGCCAGCAAGGTGGGTTTTGATGTCAAAAATCTGTTGCCATTGCTTTCCCAATTCCTGCCTCAGGTCATTGATCAATTGACCCCCAATGGCAGCATTGATGAAACTCACCCCTCCTCTGAAAAGTTACAGAGCGTGCTTTCCAGCGTCATGAAAAGTGGCTTAGGCAGCTTTTTCGGCGGACGCGCCTGATTCGATCAAGTCCGAATAAAAACGGAAGTTTGGTATGTCTCTTGCCCCGGTGAGAGACATTCACGCGTATAGTGAATCACGAGTGAAGTCCGTCCCTCACTTTCTCGGTTAATCTCCCGCACTCCTCCCCATGCTACGCCTTGCTCTCAAAATGCTCTTTGGAGATACAGGCAAGTATCTCATGCTGGTGGCGGGATTGGTTTTTGCCACCTTCCTCATGGCCCAGCAGAGCGCTGTCTTCTGCGGGTTGATGAGTTGGACCACGGCCACTCTGAAGAACGTGCCCGCTCCCATTTGGGTGGTCGAGGCTAAGGTGGAGCAGGTGAATGAAACCAATCCACTGCTGGATACCGATGTGGCGCGTGTTCGCAGTGTGGATAGCGTGGCCTGGGCGGCTCCTATCTACTCCGGCATCCAACGCGTGCGATTGGAAAATGGTAATTTCAAAATCATCCAGCTCATCGGGATCGATGCCACCACTCTGGCGGGTGCTCCGGTGAAGCTCATCGAAGGTCGCTTAGAAGACCTTCGCCTGCCTCATGCCGTCATCATTGATGACCTTGGTGTCAAACGCCTATCCAAAGTCAAAGGCGGCAAAGTCGTGGTCGGAGACACGTTTGAAATCAATGATCAGGAAGCCCGCGTCGTGGGCATCGCCGATACCATGCAGAGCTTCACTGGCGGTCCCTATGTCTGGACAACGTATGAACGGGCACTGCAATACACGCCACCACAGCGGAAGATGCTTTCAGCGGTGATTGCAGCGCCTCGTGAAGGTATCAGTGAAGCGCAATGCGTCGCTGATATTGAAAAGGAAACCGGATTGAAAGGCTATCTGAATCGCGGGTTTAGCTGGAGTGAATTCACTGCTAAAAAGGCCCCCTCTATTCAGGATTTTAATACGACCACGGTGGCTTGGTATGTCCGCAATACGGGGATTCCCATCAGTTTCGGCATCACCGTGGTGGTTGGTTTTGTGGTGGGCACGGCTATTTCCTGCCAGACCTTTTACTCCTTCGTCTTGGAGAACATGAAACATCTGGGTGCACTGAAAGCCATGGGCGCATCCACCGGTACGCTTTGCATGATGTTGCTCACTCAAGCTTTCACCGTGGGCATGATCGGTTATGGGATCGGGCTCTTTTTTACCGCCGGTTTTGCAAAGGGTGCTTTAGCCAATGAGCAGCCTCCCTTTTACATGCCCGAAGTCGTCCCTCTGGCGGTATTCGTCGTGATCATTCTCATCTGTAGCTTATCCGCCTTGCTCGGCATCTGGCGTGTCTCGCGCTTGGAACCTGCCATGGTGTTTCGTGGTTGATCTTCTATGTCAGAACCTGCTTCTCCATACGCCGCACGGGTGCGCGGATTGAACAAGTCGTTTGGCGACGGCTCCTCGCGTCTGCATGTGCTTAAAGATGTAGCCATGGATGTGAAGCTGGGAGACATCACCATGCTCATTGGCCCCTCCGGCTGTGGAAAGACCACGCTCATCAGCATTCTGGCAGGTACACTAAAGCCCGACTCAGGCACCCAAGAACTGAGCGTGCTAGAACAGGATATTCAAAAATTAAGCACAGGGCAGATTACCAAATTCCGTGCGCAAAACATCGGATTCATTTTTCAATCCTTCAATTTGATCCCGACTCTGTCTCTTGCAGAGAATGTCAGTGTCCCGCTTTTGATTCAGGGGGTAGGGGCACGCAAAGCCGAACAAAAAGCGCGTGAGGTATTGGCCCTCGTTGGCTTGGGGGATCGATCCAAAAGCCGCCCGAATCAACTGTCAGGCGGGCAGCAGCAGCGCGTGGCCATTGCCCGTGCTCTCGTGCATGAGCCCCGGCTCATCATCTGCGATGAGCCGACGGCTGCGCTGGATGCCAAGAATGGACAAGTGATCATGGAGCTGTTTGAAAACGTCGCGCGTAGCAAGGACCGTGCGGTTTTGATTGTGACTCATGACAATCGTATTTTTGCGCATGCCAATCGAATCGCTTCCATGGATGACGGGCGCATCGTGGAGGTGCATGACATTGATGCCAGCCATCCACTGCCGGAAAATCTGAAACACGGATTTCATCAGTGACAAACGCTGAGATATCCTAGAAAGATGGAAGATGGTGTGGTCTCGCACCGCTTTTCTCCTTTCACCTGTGAATCTGCTCAAATCGCTCGATTACTCCGTCCTCCAGCAGTGCATGCACTGCGGCATGTGCCTGCCGACATGTCCCACCTACATGGAGACAAAAAAGGAACGCAATAGCCCTCGGGGGCGCATCTCTTTGATGCGTAGCGTGGCAGATGGAGAGCTGGAAGTCAGCAAGGCTTTCTCAGACGAAATGTATTACTGTCTCGGCTGTCTTGCTTGTCAGACCGCTTGCCCAGCGGGCGTGAATTATGCCGAACTTTTCGAAACCGCACGTGCAGAAGTGGAACGCTCGGGCGTAGGCCAAAACAATGAACGTGATTTTTGGCGCTGGCTGACTTTGAACGTCATGTTCATGCATCCGCGCTTGCTGAGATTGGCGGGTTGGGGACTGCGGCTGTGGCAGAAAACCGGACTGGATGTGCTCTTACGCCGAGTGAAGTTTTTTGGTCTATTGCCGAAGAAGTTACGCGACTTAGAACCTCAAACACCCCGTGTCTCTGAAGCATTTTCAGATGCTTTGATCGAGCCTGTTGAGACACCTCGCCAGAAAAAATATCGCGTTGGTTTGCTCACGGGCTGCATTCAGGATCTCGCCTTTTCAAACATCAATCGTGATACCGCAGATGTCCTTTTGGCCAATGATTGTGAGGTCATTACCCCGCGTTCACAATTCTGTTGCGGCTCTTTGCATGCTCACAATGGAGCCGTGGAAATGGCGCAGGAATTGGCGCGCAAACAGATCGATAGTTTTGATCTCGACTCGCTGGATGCCATCATCACCAATGCCGGTGGTTGTGGTTCACATCTGAAGACTTATGGGCACTTGCTGCACGAAGATCCTTTTTATGCTAAACGCGCGCATCAGTGGGATCGCAAGGTGAAGGACATTCATGAATGGTTGGTACAAATCGGCATTCGCAAGCCGGAGCATGGAGCTGGGGTCAATGAAGTCACCTATCACGAAAGTTGCCATCTCTGCCACGGGCAAAAGGTCGTCAGTCAACCACGCCAGATACTCCAGGCTATCCCAGGATTGAAATTGAAGGAACTGCCTGAGAGCAATTGGTGCTGTGGCAGCGCAGGGATTTATAACATCACACAACCCGAGCAATCCGCCAAGCTCCTGAAACGCAAGGTCAGCAACATCGAGAAAACAGGCTGCACGGTTGTGACCACCTCAAATCCCGGCTGCCACCTGCAACTGGCCAATGGCTTGGGAGAAAAAGCTCAAGTGACACAGCCTGTGACCTTGTTGGCCAGAGCTTATCGCGCTGAATAAAGATTGAGTTTCTTTATTGGTTAGGCCAGTTGCTCCGGACCGATAGCTTACTTGATGAATCGAAACTCTGGGGTAGCCCAGAGTGTTTGAATAAGCCTGGCCCAGACATCACGCCGTTCATCCGCAGTGGCATTGCCAGAGATGGAGGAATCCAGGTAGTCTTTGGCGATTTCGATTTCCTCAGGTTTGGCCTTCCGGCTCAGGGAGTGCTGATAGATGAGCTGAATCCCCTGGTCCATGGAACTTGACTGCAAGGCACGGTCCGCCGCCGAACGAGCGAGTTCAATCACCTCTGGATTATTCATCAAATACAGCGCCTGGGTGGCGACGGTGCTGGTGGTGCGTTGGGCGATGGGTTGGTTAATGTCCGCAAAGTCAAAGACCTCAAAGAGAGGATGCCTCACATTGCGAAAGGCTGCGGTGTAAACACTGCGGCGACTGTCATTAAAAGGGTAACCGTATTCGAGGTTCTGTACCTTTTGGTCGTTCGCATCGATGGCCTTGGCATCCCCAATGTTGGGACCTGCCCAACGTGGATCAACGGTGTTGGAAGCCATCAGCATGGCGTCACGGATGCACTCCGCATCCAGACGCTTACGATTCATGTGGGAAAGGAGGAGATTGTCTGGATCTGCTTCCAAGGCTTCACCTTCAGAACTCATTCGATAGGTGCGGCTCATCACCATCTCTTTAATCAATCGTTTCAGGCTCCAGCCTTCCTTCATGAACTTTACGGCGAGGTAATCTAACAATTCAGGGTGTGTTGGCAGGTCACCCGTGATGCCAAAGTTGTCAGTAGAACGCACAATGCCCATTCCAAAAATCCAGTGCCAAACCCGGTTAACGAAGACCCGTGCCGTGAGCGGGTTTTTGTCGCTCGTCATCCACTGGGCCAACTGCAAACGCCCACTTTCATCCACAGGGATTTCCGGTGCCTTTCCTTTGAAGGCGACTTGAATGAATCCACGCGGCACTTCGGCTCCGAGATTGCGAATGCTGCCGCGCACATGCACATGCGTATTTTCTGGCTTCTCATCCTCAGCCACGGTCATCGCTTCCAGTCTTGTCGGGCCTTCTTTTTGCAGAGCTTTGAGCTGTTTCTGCAACTCCGCCATCTTGCCTTTGATCTCCGTTTCTTCCGAGCTGACAACTGCTGCGGGCATGTCCGGCATATTGGCGTCCGCAGGGATGAACTGCACGGCATCCACCGTTACATAACCTTCAGCCCCGGCATTGGAGAGCATGACAAAGTTTTGCCCCGTGGTCTCAAATCGAAACACTCCTAGCGACGTAAATTGCAGCCCTTCCAGGCTCTCCGTGGCCTGTTTGAAATAGATCAGTTCCTCGCCATCGGCATGGAAGATCGTGGCAGGGATACGCTCGGCACGTCCAGGCCCAGCACAGAAAGCCAGACGTACTTCATACCTGCCCGCCACGGGTAATTTGGGAGTGAATGAAATCGTCTTTTCCCCACGCCCCTCATTTTTATCGTGCACATAACCACCACCAATGAAGGGCGGATAGCGATTGCTCTCTTTCCATTCACCGACCTTTTGTGCCTCGGTGTCATCCACCACCACACCGGGTAGATCACCCACGTTCAAGGTTTTGCGTTTACGCAAAGCAGCTCCCCCTAGATCGCGGAGTTCGTCTTTGAGAAGCGCTATTTGGTGATTCACCTCGGCCATAGCTTTTTCCTTGGCCTGCATTTTTTGTTCTTCATCGCCTTCATAAGGCAGTGGAGTATCAATCCAATGCGCCACATTATCCGTGTAGTTTCTTAGCGTGCGCGTGCTGCGCATGATCCCCGCCATAGCATAGTAGTCACGGGTGGGGATAGGATCAAACTTGTGATCGTGACAGCGTGCGCAACCAATGGTTAGGCCTAGGAATGATTTACCAATCGTGTCTAGCTGCTCATCCACAATGTCCATGCGAAGCTGCTGCTTATCCTGCTCCTCATAGTTGGTTGGGCCGAGCGCCAGGAAACCTGTGGCGGTGAGGTTTTGGCGACGTTCCATCGCACTCTGGGCAGGCAGCAGATCACCAGCAATCATCTGTGTGATCATGTGATCCACCGAAATATCAGCCTGGATCGCTTCCAGGAGATAATCACGAAAGCGCCAGGCATCCTTGAATGGCAGGGAACGTCCACCGCCGGAGGACTCCGCAAACCGGGTGATGTCCATGAAATGGGAGGCCCATCTTTCAGCAAAAGCTGGAGTCGCTAAAAGCGAATCCACGAAGGCCTCAAACTTACGCATATCCATTGAGGTGGAGGGGCTTCCCGAAACGGATGGCGTCGTGAGTTCTGTGGGAGGTAAGCCTGTTAAATCAAAGGAGACACGCCGAAGCAAAGTGTTCTCATCGGCATCAGCGGCAGGAGTTGCCCCCACCGTTTCCAATTTCGACAGGATGAATGAGTCAATGGCGTTGTAGGCCCAAGCCTTGTGCTTCACGGGGCCTGGCGAGTGGGCTACGGGCAATTGGAACGACCAAAAACTACCATCTGCTTTGGGACGACTCTGACTGCCTTTGGCCTGGGGCGCTTCATCGCGAGGATCTAGCGCACCATTCGCAATCCAAGTCTTCAAATCTGCGAGAGCAGCTTCGGGCAGTTTTTTCTTGGGCGGCATCTTGAGGTCGCGATCCTCATAACTCACGACCTTCCAGAGTAGGCTTTCGTCGATCTTACCTGGAACGATGCTAGGCCCTGAATCGCCGCCGATCTCCCACCCTCCGCGATGATCTAGCCGCAGACTGCCTTTTTGCTTTTCGGCTCCGTGACATTCCGTGCAATGTTCCAGCAACAGCGGGCGGATGCGTTTTTCAAAAAACTCAGTGGGGTCAGACACAGCTCCAATACCTGCCGCTGGGAAAAGCGGCAGGAGCCAGCAAATGAGACGTGCGGCAGCTTTTGGCATGGTAGTCATAACTAACGCCTCATAGGCAAAACCTCTTTCAGATCCCGTCAGACGCAGAAAGTTCAGACAGTTTCTTCGCAATATAACAAACAATATTGCCATCACCCACGTAGAGCCATTAGAGTCGCTCCCCCATTTAATGCGCTTTATCACCACCAGCGTAGCCATGTTTGTATTAACCTTGGCTGCCTCCGCAGAACCTGCTTCGCGCTTGGTTTGGCAGCCCGTGCAGGAGTATTTCATCCACCTCCAACCCGGCAAAACGGCAACACCGATTCAAGGCACGCAGCGTCTCAATTCCTTTGTCGCTTACACTCATTTAGGAACAGACTTTGGCTTTCACGGTCCTGCAGAGCATACCCTTCAGTGGCAAAGCGATGAAATATTGGTGAATCTAGGCCAAGATCCAGATGCCTGGGCAGGGATGTGGCACAGTTTGGCAGGATTGGCCCGTGAATCCAGCAAGTCGCTCAACTTTGCGGCCCCTTGGGCCGAGTTCATCCGCCCCCAGTATCAGCCAAAAATCATCAGTGTCATGATTCAGGCGAAGGGGCAGGGAAGATTGAAGTTGGAGATCAAATCCAACGACCAAAAATTACTCTGGGAACATCCTTTGGAAGTGGGTTCTAAAGAGTGCGAAACCTTTGTCCTGCCCGTTCCCACCCTCGCATTAACAAATGCAAAATTGATTAACTGGACCGCCGAGCCAGGCAGTGAACTCACCATCGCTAGTCTGAATCTGGGCGTGGAACTTCCACCAATCCCCTTTGATGAATATGTCCTAGCTGCCTCCTATGCCAAGTTAGCGCGTTGCTATGAGCCAACGTCAGGCTTTGTCAAAGATCGCGCCCAAACAGAAGATGGGGCTTTTGATACCCTAACCTCCACGGGCATGTTTGCCCTAGCCACCGCTGCCGTTTCATTGCCTCCCTTGGAATTGGTCAGTCGCCAGGACGCCTCAAAGATATTAAGGACGATCCATAAAGCGGCGCGCTCCCTGGATCGTCCTCTTGGCGTATTGCCCCATTTTGTGCGTCGTAGCGCTACGGGGTATGTCATCCACCCAGGCACAGAATACAGCACGGTGGATACGGCTATTTTTTATCACAGCCTGTTGTTAGCCGCAGAAGCCGTGGGGGATGAAGATCTCTCCATGGAGCTGGCTTCAGCCGTGGATAACATTGATTTTAAAGCCCTCCATTTGCCGAATGGTAGCATCTCACATGGGTTGAGAGAAGATGGCCGCACCATGATCCCTCATGGCTGGAATGATTGGGGTGGAGAAAGTGCTCTGGTCATGATGTTGGAACACATCACCAATGAACGTGCGCCGAAGATTAAAATGGAGCGTCCAGGTCAGGCTTGGCAGGGCTCTGGTTTCATTCCTGAATTGCAGAGTCTTTTTTACCCTGATTTTGACAGTGATAAACCTGATGCTTTGG
>JAOZVT010000315.1 GCA_025869455.1 Prosthecobacter sp. | reverse complement strand
TTTGCACCACCCGGGGTTCACGCTCAAATAAATAATCTGGCGCCGGTTGCGGCACGCTCAGCGTCGCTTGTAACTGTGAACGGATAAAGTCATGAACATAACGCGGTTGTTGAAAACGAACTTCGTGTTTGGTCGGGTGTACATTCACATCAACCTCTCCCGGCTCCATCGTCAAATACAACAGACAGGAAGGAAATCGCCCTGGATGCAACAAGCCTTCATAAGCCTGTTTGATGGCGTGCTGGATGAGTTTGTCTTTCACCATGCGTCCATTGAGATAGACCCACATTTTGTCATGTTGGCTGCGCTGCCAGCTCAGGTCACTGATTCTGCCCTGCAGATGCATACCGGCATGTCTGGCATCGATCAGCAGGGATTGCTCGACAAAAGCCTTGCCCAATAATTTGATCATGCGCGTCATACGCGAGGCTTCATCTGTTGCCGCCGGTAGCTGCAATTGCAGTTTGCCATTGTGATTAAGGGTAATAGCGATGGCGGGTGAGCCCAGTGCAAAGCGTCTGACTACGGCATCTATGGCCTGGAACTCCGAGCGTTCTGATTTCAGAAACTTCTTTCTGACCGGTGCATTATAAAAAATATCGCGCGCATCAATGGTGGTACCCTGTGTTCGTGCAGAGGGCAGCAGGGTCTGCTGCTCGCCTTGCATCTGCAATATCATCCCTGTTTCCTGCTCCGCAGGTTTGGAGCTGATTGACACACGGGTGATGGACGCAATACTGGCCAGTGCTTCACCACGAAAGCCCATGCTGGTGATGGCATACAAATCGGTCAGACTGGATAATTTACTGGTGGCATGCGCCGCGATTGCCAGGGGCAAATCCTCGGCAAGAATGCCAGTACCATTGTCGCTGATTTTAACCTGATTGAGGCCGCCATGGCCGATGTCTATTGTGACTGCCGTCGCTTTGGCATCCTGTGCATTCTCAAGTAGCTCCTTGACGATGGAAGCAGGTCGCTCTATCACTTCACCGGCGGCTATCTGATTGGCGACTGCCGCGCTTAACTGTCTGATTCTCATGTTCATGCCAAAGGAGTTGCCTGTTTTTGCCCGGAATAAGTCCGGTTAATGGCCAGGTTTTCCCGGGATCCGGCCAGGGCTTCTATTTTTGTTCCATGCGGAGGATATTCCATAAAATAATGCTTCAGTCCCTGAAAAATGGATTGCGTCAGGCGTGCCTGATAACGGGGATTGTTTAAATTCGCTTCCTCACGAGGATTGGAAATAAACCCGGTTTCAATCAAAATGGAGGGAATATCAGGCGATTTCAGCACCATGAATCGTGCCTGTTCTACCTTGCGATTATGCAGGGTGGTCATGCTGTCAAGATTACGCAGCACACGCTCTCCCATGTGTACAGATCGGAAGAGCAC
>JAOZVT010000314.1 GCA_025869455.1 Prosthecobacter sp. | reverse complement strand
CTTTATTCGAGGCAAACAGAGCGAAGCCCTAGAGACACTTGACTATCTTCAGGATATGGGTGATCTGCGCCGTATTCCTCGTCTTGCCGCAGCCGCTAGGCAAGGAAAATTGCGCCTTGCGCTACGAGCGGGTGATTTTGCCGCAGCCAATCGGTTACTAACGCTAATATCGTCAAACGATATCTGGGAGCGGTGGAACGGACTGTCTCCATATGGCGACGATATTGATGACCCGTTTATCGCGAGAACTCGAATCGCGCTAGTCTCGGGAAACGGACCATCAATGCTCTCCGAACTGCAAGATGCTATTCGCCTTGCCGAGGCAAACAATCGTACCCGGAGATCAATGCGACTACGCTGCCTTTTGGCACAAGCGCTCGAATCTGCCAGAAGGCGGCCTCAGGCACTGGATTTATTAGAGAAAACTCTTACTCTCGCACAACCCAAAGGTTTATTCCGCGTATTTGCCGACGACTCCTGGCTTCTCGCTCCTCTTTTGGAGGCGTTGGAACTCCGCTCTCAGGCCGTTCCTAGAGCCTACATTACTGAACTGATCAAAGCATCTGCAGCCAACAATGTTGCATACGTTCCATCCACACACTCGGCCATGATTGGGCGCACAGAGGAGGGCGGGCTTAGTCAACGTGAGCTCCAAATACTCAGACTAGTTGCCGAAGGAAGTTCCAACAAGGAGCTTAGCAGAAAACTTTTCGTGAGCGAAAATACCGTAGAAACGCACTTGCGCAGAATTTATTCAAAATTAGGAACGAAAAACCGAACACAAGCCGTTTCGAAGGCACGAGAAAAAGGGATGCTCTAACTTCCAGGCGTGTATTCCCTTGTGAGCCAGATAACCGCTGAAACAGGCAGCCAGGAAATCTACTAGTAAGCGCAAGGCCAGCGTTTGATGCTGGCGCGATAAATAGATGGCGTGAATGCGCCACACCTCGGGTTCATGTGCCACATGAGGACGTGGAAAGCTTCGGATTAGATTGGGAAAGGTTAGGCCAAGGCCTGTAAACGGAAATCACCGGGATGATCCAGGCTCATATTGCTTTACTGCGAGCCTAATCCGCCAAAGGGCTGGTCAGTTTTTCTCGCTGCTGCGAATTTCGGACCCGGCCCTCCCATCATCCGGGCTTCCCCTGCTGCACGATCCAGCATCGGATGTCTTCGGCGCGCCAGACGGTAGTTCGTGCTTAGAGCTTGACAGGTGCTGGGAAGGTGCGTGCCTGTATGCGCCGCCAGAGGGTTGATTTGGAGATAGGAACGAAGGTCAGCACCTGGATCTGCCGTAGAAAACCGGTCTCCGGCAGTGCCAGCAGAAGAACCTGAGTATTGGGCGTAACAGGAGTAGCAATGGAAGTCGCCGCCCTCAGAGCGACACGGGAAT
>JAOZVT010000313.1 GCA_025869455.1 Prosthecobacter sp. | reverse complement strand
CATGCCAATCTCGACACCTGGTCAGAAGTGAAAAAGAACCCCGATGGCACCCCGAATAAGTTCCCTATGGCGCTGAAGGACTTCGCCCGCAAAGGCCCCCTCGGTCTGCAAGGCCTCCACGGCAAAGCCCAGGCCCCCGTCTATTATCGCAACATCAAGATCAAGACCTTATGATCTGAGGCGGGAACTTCGCCGCGTCCGAGCTGTCGCTTTTGATGGCTACGGATGGGCGAACAAACGATCACTCAAACAAATCTGGGTACAACTCACCCGCCATGGCACGGCTCATTTCCAGGATTTCAAGAGGGCAGGCCAAATGGCGGCAAGCCTCCACAATAGATCGGCATTCTTCAGCATTGAGTTTGCGGACGGCATACTTCACCCGCGCAACTTGACCTGCGGAAACGCTGAGTTCATCTAAGCCTAGACCAATCAGCAAAGGGGTCATTTCCACATCAGCCGCCATTTCACCGCAAATGCAGACACGAATGCCTGCACGCCGAGCTGCCTCGACGGTCAGGGCAATCAGTCGCAAAACCGCCGGGTGCGTCGGCTGGTAGAGATTTGCTACGCGCTCATTCAGACGGTCCACCGCCAAGGTGTATTGAATCAAATCATTGGTGCCCAAGCTGAGGAAATCTACCTCGGCAGCGATGAGATCTGCCGTCAAGGCAGCGCTGGGGATCTCGATCATGGCACCGATTTCCACCTGATCTGGCGCTGGGTAGCCCTCAGCGCTGAGTTCATTGGCACATTCTTCCAAGACGGCCTTCGCTTCGCGGACCTCCTCCACACCACTGACCATGGGAAACATGATGCCGATGGGACCGTGGGAGGCTGCCCGAAGGAGAGCACGTAGCTGCCGTTTGAAAAGATCGCGTTTGCCCAAGGATACACGGATGCCGCGCCAGCCCAAGAAGGGGTTTGGCTCAGCCTCCTCTTCCATTTGAGGATCCACTTTGTCACCACCAATGTCCAGCGTCCGGAAGATCACCTGCCCTGGTGCCATGGCCTTGACCGAGCGCGTGTAGTTTTCTGCTAACCAATCTTCAGAGCCATCCGGATTCTCCAAATGCAGGAACTCCGTGCGGAATAGCCCCACATAGGCGGCTCCGCTGTCACGGATGTCCCTCATCTCCTCCACGAACTCAGCATTGGCACAAACCTGGACGGTAAAACCATCCGTCGTTATGGAGGGCTGATGCCGGGTTTCCTGCAAGGCGTCCTCACGCTGCTCCGCCAATTGCTCTCGGGAACGGTATTTGGAAAGCGTTGCGGGGGTCGGATTGAGGATGAGAACCCCTTCATCGCCATCCAACAACACCGGATCACCTGAATGCAATTCATCCGCCAAGCCATGCAAACGCACCACCGCTGGCAAGCCGAGGGAGCGTGCGATGATTGCTGCGTGAGAGTTACCGCTGCCTGTTTCGATGGCGAAACCGAGCACCTTGCTGCGATCCAACTGTACCGTGTCTGATGGAGTCAGATCATGGGCGACGATGATCACGGGATCATCAAACATAGGGTGCTGCAAAAGCTCCCCACGAAGATGCCGCATGACTCGGTGGGTAATGTCCTTGATATCCAGAAAACGTTCCCGCAGATAGGTATCTGCCAAGCCGCGAAGGGCGTCCATGTGCTTGCACATGAGTCGGTAATAGACCGCATCCACACAGATGAGCTTTTCCCGAACGGTTTTTTCCACATGTTTGCGGATGGAGACGTCCTCCAAAATCAGCAGGTGGGTATCGAAAATATCAGCCTCCGCACTGCGCTTCTCTGTGGAGACCATTTCCTTCAATTCCTCAATCTCCTGATGCGTGGCATCCATGGCTTTTTGCCAGCGGGCCAATTCAGCCTCGACTTCCTCTGGGGAAATGGGTTCGGCATCAGGCTCATCAAAGTCATCCTTCAGCACATGCACGACGGCATGTGCGACACCTGAGGAAACCGCAGTTCCTTGCCAAGTTTTCTCCTGTGTGAGCGTCTCCTGAATCATCGGCCTCCAGATTGGCGGGGTCTGGAGCTTTTCGCAAATAAGAAACAAGGCCGCCTTTATATGAGATCAAACTTACTTTCCAGAGGCTATTTGGGCAGCGCCGATCATGACATCCACCTGCTGCCCCACGTAAATCTTCTTTCCCTGGGGGATTTCCAGCTCATAAATCACCTGGAGGACACGGGTATCCACCCGCTCCGTGCTGGCCCCCGTCAAAGATTGCTTAGGAATGACAAAGGGGTCAATACGCACAAATTTAAGGGGGTAGCCTGTAAGAGAATCCCCTTTCACATACGCCGTCGCATTTTCGTCAATCCGCACGCGTGAGGCATTTTGTTCATCCACATCCGCACGCACCTGGAGTTTATCCAGATCTCCTAGGATCAGTGGAGCCAAGCGATTTTGAATGGAAGCGTACTCCCCTTCGCGAATATTCACCTGGAGGATGGTCCCGGCTCTGGGTGCCCGGATGGTGAGCCGATCCATGAGTAGCTGAGTCTGCTTCACATCCGCCTGCGCGGCCGCCAGCAGAGCCTCCGCCGAACCCACCTGTGCCTGGGCCACCAACAGATCATTCGTACGATTGCGCACATCATCCCGGCTGACAGCGCGCTCATCCGTGATGGATTTTAGCCGATCCAAATTATCCTGCACCTTCACGCGCTGGGCCAAAGCAATGTCGAGTTGCGCCTGATTCACCGCGATGCTGGCTTGAGCCTGGATAAGCTGCGCCTGGAGCTCACGATCATCCAGTTGCATCAAGGGTTGGCCTTTCTCGACCTGCTCAGAGACTTTGACCATGACTTGAGTGACCAGTCCTGGAATCGGTGTACCAATCGCCACATTCTCCTCCCGTGCCTCAATGATGCCCGTCGCGGCCAAACGAGTACCGACAGGCTTTTCAGGGGGCTTCACAGGTGGCGGAGGAATCACCGTCTCTTGAGCACGGATCTGCTGAAGAACCTGCGTCATGCTAAACACCCCCAAAAGGGCCAGTGCAATGGTGCCGTAGCGGACAATGAGGGGGACAATGTTCATGGAGAGGCCTGAGACTGTCTCAGATTACGTTTCATCCTGCGCCAGGATCAGAAATCCTCAACTGCCAGAGCCATAAACCTGAGGAAGTTATCATCAGAGTGAGTGCTCATTCGTGAAGCCAATCTCACGGTCATCGCCCGACACCCCATATGGTAAAAACCGCTCTTTCCCTGAAAGATTTGGCTCTCGAAACGCGCCCTAGTCTGTCCACCATGATACGTTCCTTCATAGGCACCTGCCTACTTTTACCTGCCCTCCTTTCTGCTGCTGATTCCGCCGATGTGATCATCTATGGTGGCAGTTCTGGCGGCATCACAGCGGCCATCCAGACGGCACGCATGGGCAAGACGGCGATCTTGATCGAGCCGACCCAGTTTCTTGGCGGTCTGACCACGGGCGGCTTGGGCGCGACTGACATTGGCAACAAAAAGGCCATCGGCGGGATGTCGCGGGAATTTTACGGCAACATCTTCAAATATTACAGTGATGCTGCGAATTGGAAGCAAGAGACACAGGAAGCCTACTTCGCTCGCAAGCCGCATGGTAATACAGGTGCCGAAGACACCATGTGGACCTTTGAACCACACGTGGCTTCTGAGATTTATGACGCCATGCTGAAGCCTGTCTTGGACAAGGTCACCATCATTAAGGGCGAGCGCCTGGATCTGAAAAAAGGTGTGATCAAAGACGGTGCCAAGATCACCAAGATCATCATGGAAAGTGGGCGTGAGTTCGCCGGACCCATGTTCATTGACGCCACCTATGAAGGTGACCTCATGGCCAAAGCTGGGGTGGGCTACCACGTGGGGCGTGAAGCTAACAGTGTGTATGGGGAGGAACTCAATGGCGTGCAGGTGGGCCACAGTCGCAGCCATCAATTCAGCAAAAATGTAGATCCTTATGTGATCCCGGGTAATCCCAGCAGTGGGCTGCTGCCCGGCATCGAAAAAGACCCAGGGGTGGAGTTCAGCGGTGACCGCAAGGTGCAGGCCTATAACTTCCGCATGTGTACGACGGATGATGCTGCGAATCGTCGCGACTGGGAAAAGCCTGCCGACTATGACGAGCGCTGGTTTGAGCTAGCCCTGCGTAATGTCGAAGCAGGAGACGACCGCATCTCCTGGGCTCCTACGTGGATGCCTAACCGCAAGACTGACACCAATAATAATCACGCCATCAGCACCGACTTCATCGGCCAAAACTGGGACTACCCAGAAGCTGACTATGAAACACGCGCCAAAATCTGGAAAGCCCATGAAGACTGGCAAAAGGGTCTCATGTGGACCTATGCGCATCACCCCCGTGTGCCGAAAAAAATCCAAGAAGCCTTTCAAAAACTGGGCCTCGCCAAAGATGAATTCACGGACAACGACAACTGGCCCCGCCAATTGTATGTGCGTGAAGCCCGCCGCATGATTGGGGATTACGTGATGACCGAAAAGAACTGCAAACGCCTGGAAGTGGTGGAAGACAGCGTCGGCATGGGTGCCTACAACATGGACTCCCATAACATCCAACGTTATGTCACCAAAGAAGGTTTCGTGCGCAATGAAGGTGATGTCCAGGTACGCAGCCGCCCCTACCCGATCAGCTACCGCAGCATCCGCCCAAAAGCCACGGAGTGTACCAATCTGCTGGTGCCGCTGTGTCTGAGTGCCAGCCACATTTCCTACGGCAGCATCCGCATGGAACCTGTCTTCATGGTCATGGGACAAAGTGCGGCAACGGCTGCGGTCCAGGCCATTGAGCAAGGCTCCACCGTGCAAGGCATTGATTATGAAAAGCTGAAAGCGCGTCTGCTTCAAGATGGCCAAATGCTGGACTTTGAGTCCCCGCCCATCGCTGAAGCCACCTCCTATCCCAAAGCCAGTCTGCTAGGGATCGTCTTGGATGATGAAGACTCTGACCGCGTTGGTTTTGATTCCGAAGGCCGCACGAGCGCAGGCTTCGTAGAGCACGGTTATCGTCACGATGGCGACGCCAACAAAGGCCACAGTCACGCCCGCTTTACCCCTGAGTTACCCAAGGCAGGGCGTTATCAGATTTCGATTTCTTACAGCCCCAACGCGAACCGCGCTGAGGCTGTGCCAGTGACCATTCACCATGCGGATGGCGAAACCAAGACAACGCTGAACCAGAAGAAAAAACCTGCGGGAGATAAAAACTTCCAAGCCGTAGGCACCTTCAACTTTGAAGCAGGTAAAACAGGCTGGGTGGAGATCAGCAATGAAGGCACCAAAGGCCACGTCATCTTGGACGCCGTCCAGTGGCTCCCAGTGAAGTGATTGAAATAGACATCTCAGCGAGGGTCTCAAACACCCTCGCTTGATGTGTCCAAGGGATTTCCCAATCCCTTACAGGGTGAATCGAGTCTTGCACTAGGAGGCGGTAACCGCCAGACTTGGCGGTTAACCCACCTATTTCCATGTCTCGCCGCGCCCTGCTCGCTGCCGCTATTGCATTTATGACTCCATCTTTGCCTGCTGCTGCCTCCGTCACCTCCCAAGTCTGGGGAAAAACGTCGGCAGGAGAAGACGTGCAGCTTTTTGTGCTGACGAATCAAAACGGCATGGAAGCCCGTATCACCAACTACGGCGGCATCATTGTCTCGATCAAGGTGCCCGATAAAGCCGGAAAGCTGGCTGATGTCGTTCTGGGTTTTGATACGCTGGAACCTTACCTGGGCAAACACCCGCATTTTGGCTGCCTCACCGGACGTTATGCCAACCGGATCGGCGAAGCCTCCTTTGAAATTGATGGCGTCCGATATGAGGTGTCAGCGAACTCAGGAAAAAATCACATTCATGGTGGTAAGGAGGCTTTCGATAAAAAGCTCTGGCAGGCCAAGATCCTGGAAGGGGAAAATGCCGTGGAGCTGAGCTACACGAGCGCCGATGGCGAAGAAGGGTTCCCAGGCAAACTGGACTGTAAGGTGACGTATCGCCTCAGCGAAAACAATGCGCTGAGCATCGAATACAAAGCCGAAACGGATAAGCCCACCGTGGTCAATCTGACGAACCACAGTTACTTCAATCTGGCTGGCGAAGGTAGCGGCGATATCCTGGATCATGAACTGATGATCCCTGCGGAAACCTACACCGTGACAGATGATGATCTGATCCCTACGGGAGAAATCGCAAGTGTGCTGGACACGCCGCTGGACTTCACCACGCCTCACCGCATCGGAGAACGGATCGGGGTTAACTTTAAGCCTCTGCTTCAAGGCAAAGGCTATGACCACAATTACATCATTCCACAGCCCACTTCAGGTTCTACCATAGGCAGCGGCCCACAGCTCCCTTTGGTAGCACGGGTCAAGGACCCGAAGAGTGGACGCATCATGGAAGTGATGACCAGTGACCCCGCCGTACAGCTTTACACAGGCAATCATCTCAAATCCGTGAAAGGCAAAAGCGGCCATGTTTATGAAGCCCGCCACGGTTTCTGCCTGGAGACTCAAAAGTACCCTGACAGCCCGAATAAGCCCCAGTTTCCCAGCGCCGTCGTGCGCCCTGGTGAGCCCTACCTTCACATCACGATCTTCAAATTTTCTGCTGAGTGACTGCCCCTGTCCCATTACCTATTTTTGTTCCTCCCACCGCCCCCGCTTTTGTGCAGGAGCAGGACTTCGCCGCACGCCAATACAAAGGCCGACGGGATAACCAAGAGGACTACTACGCATTTGCGGATGCCGCTGAACTGACGGAACCGCCGTTGCAAAAACTTCTACTGGTGGTGGGTGACGGACTCGGTGCACACGCCGGCGGCAGCGTGGCTAGCTATCTCGCCGTAAATGCCTTTGTACGCGCGTTTCATGAACATCCTGGAGATGCTAGCTGGCGGCTACGCACCGCCCTGGATACGGCCAATGAAACGCTCGGCTACATCACTGATCGCATGCCTTCGGTGGCCCCGCCCATGGGCACCACCATGCTGTCTGTTCTTGTCAGCAACAAGGAACTCCAGTGGATCAGTGTCGGTGACTCCCCGCTCTTCCTTTACCGCAAGGGCCTTCTCAGCCGGATGAATGCGGACCACTCCCTGACACCTCTTTTAGAGGAGCAAGTCAGAGCTGGAACGATGACAGAAGAAGAAGCCGCGCATCACCCCAATCGCCACACTTTACAAAGTGCACTCATGGGACTGCCCATGGCCCTGGTGGACTTTGCCGCCGATCCCATCAAACTGCTACCTGACGACATCATCATTGCTGCCAGTGACGGCATCTTCACGATGACCAATAAGGCCCTGGAAGAACTCCTCCATTTCGGTCAAAACACGACAGCGGATAAAATCGCAGACGCCATCATCTTCGCCATCCGCCGCATCAATTATGATCGGCAAGACAACACGACCGTAGGTGTGGTGAAGGTGCCTTCAGCGAGCTAATTCCTTTCCTAAAGAGGCAAGCCTTTATATCGCCTGCCGCTGAGGCTGCCAGAGCATACGCATGGCCATAACCCCGATCCATGGAGCCAGCCCTGCTATGACCAATCCGAGATCATAGGAGCCAGTCTTGTCGGCCACCCAGCCGAACAAACTATGCAAAGGGGAAGTCACTGCCCACACCCAACAACTGAGCAAGCCCGTAAGACGCCCCACATGCTGGGCAGACAACTCCTGCACAAAACTGTAATAGCAGGGAAACAAAGCCAGAGCACCCGCACCGATCAACAGGAGCACCCCAAGCAAAGCCCACCCCTGCCCTAGCCAAGGCAGAGCCACACTGAGAGAAGTCAGCCCACAGGCAACGGCATACACCCAACGCCGCGAATCATGCGCGGAGAGGCTGAATTGACGGATCAACCAAAGGGAAACGAAGCCGGCGAGTAGGCAGCCCACATCCGTCGCGATGAAGTAGATCGAATTAAAATTCAGGGCTTCGCTTTCTGCATAACCACGTCCAGTTTGCAAAAACTTCATCATCCACACCCGATACATGTGCCACACGGTTTGAGTACCTGTGATGAGTAGGGCCAGCGCCCAAAAACTGCGACTGGTGAGAATGCTACACAAGGTCAGTGAGGGAGCCTGTGCCGTAGGTTTAGGAGCGTCCAAATCCCGTGGTCTTAACATGACAAACCACAACGCTACCCAGAGTAAGCCTGTGCCCCCAACCACCACGAAAGCCGAGCGCCAGGAGCCCAGATCATCCGTTAGCAGGAGTTTCATGACCTGGGGCGTGATGATGGCCCCGATGGAGGCTCCACTTTGCAAAACACTATTGCCCATGGTGCGATCCTTTTCACTCAAGAGAACAAAAGTCGTCTTCAAAGCACAGGGCCAATGTCCCGCCTCAAAGAAGCCTAACAACAAGCGGCATAATAACATGCCCGTGTAATCTTGTGTCCAGCCCGAGATCATCCCCATGAAGGACCAACCCGCCAATACGCATGGGTACAACCAATACACCTTCAAGCGATCCGCCAAAAAACCAAACACCAGCGAACCCACCGCAAAAGCCCAGCCAAACACCAACTCAAGATTTCCATACTGCTGCTCACTCAGACCAAACTCCTGAGTCACACGCACTGAGGCCGTCGCCAAGGTGACACGATCCATATAATTGATCGTGGTAGCCAGCAGTAGCATGCCCGTGATCCACCATTTCCAATGAGGGGAGCGAGATGTCATAGTTTTACCCATTGCATAAGCTTACAACGCTCCCAGATAGTCTTTTTTAATGAATCAGGAGAATCGTATCAGAATTCATTTCAATAGATTCATAAGGGGCTTCCTGGAAATTCTTGTATGGGGCACAGGCATCCGTGTCTGAACAGCCGAGACGACTGTTCCCCATAAAACGGAAGTCCCCTTATCATCCACCGAAGCAGAATCAGCCCTTCTAAAGTCGGCGTCAGGCTTCGCCTTCACTCCCTTTATTCACCATCTTTCGTTCTATCAGACGAGTCACTTCTTCCTCCATGCCCAGCCATTTTTCACGATCCCAATGAGCACCCACCGGTAGCATGATCTCTCTGGCAAGGTCAGGCATCTTTAGCAGGGTGGCGAGTCGGCCCAAATCATTGCGCAAAGACAGGCTATGAGGGTAGAGTTCCAGCGCCCGGTGAATGGAGGCAGCGAGTATCTTTGGGTCGAGTCCTTGGACCGTGATGGGCACGATGAGAGGAGGCAACTGACAAAGCAAAAGGGCTAAGGTTTCAGCATGCTCTGACTTACCCAGATGAGCTAGAAACTTCATATTGAGTGAAGGCCCCTCTGAGTCCTTCAGCAGATGCACGTACATCATGTACAGGTTCGGCATGAAGTCTGGGAACCGATCATAACCTTCATTGAAATACCCGGCGGCAATGCTGAAATCATCTTCTAGCAACATACTGAAGGTCATCTGCAACTGAGTGACCACGGGATTGAGCGGGCCTATCTTCTCCAGCTTCTTCTGCGCCTCAGTCATCTTGGTGATGACGCTGCGACGGTTCTTCGGACGTTCTCGAGTAAACTTGGTCAGATCATGAACCTGAATGGCAAGGTGGGCATCAGGAGAATCGGGTTTACTCTTCAGCCAACCTTGAATGACCTCCCCCACCTCTGTCCACTTCTCATCCGGCCACTCTTCCTCTGGTCCTGGGTGCAGGCTATCGCAGATCAGAGAAGTGACCCATTGACCCGCTGCCGTCTTCAAATGCCGCAGTCGGGCCTGACTGACATAAGCCTCTAGCACCTCATAGTCACCCACCCGCAGATGCTCTAGGGTGAGATCCAGCACCGCCTGTCGCTGAGCATAGCCATCAAATTCATCCCTCTCTGGCGGGAATTCAAACACGTCCATGTGCTTTCCCTTAATTGCAGCATCAAGGACACAAGCCATCTCATGATAATGCAGTCTCTTGCGCACTTGGACCACCGTGTGATCGGGATGCAAAAGGAGCGCGTGAGGGAACCGTTCATCCACCATCATCAACCCTGGGCGAGCTTCCTCTGCACGCCCGGCATAGAGCAGTGTGCAGCATTTGGCCAATAAGATAGAACCAGCATCGTGATAGGCTTGCTGCTGCGCGGCCTCCTCCCATCCCGGCTGATTGATGACCCAAGGGGACTGTTTCAGCGCCAGAGGTAACACCTCTTGCAACGCCATTTCCATTTCGGCCAGTTGCTCAACATTGCGGCTCTCATACCAGCCCGCCGCCGCAATCTGAAGTCCACTTATTCCTCCAGCCTTCTGGACTGCCGCTGCATCCATACGTCCAGGCAGCATCAACCCAAGCCCGCAAAGGCATAGGCTATGAAAAAAAGCGCGACGGATTACCATAGGTGATTTCGCTATGGAAATTATGACCTCTTCTCATTTTTGCAAACACCTTCCACAGCGAAATAGACCTTGAGGAACACACTTCCTCTCCCGATCCAATCCGACTACGCCAACAGTCCCTTCACGACTTTCCCATGCACGTCCGTGAGTCGGTAGCGGCGTCCCTGGAACTTGTAGGTGAGTCGCTCGTGATCAATGCCGAGCAAGTGCAGAAGCGTGGCGTGGAAGTCGTGAATGTGGACGCCATCCTGCGTCACATTGTAGCCAAAATCATCCGTCTGCCCAAAAACAGAGCCCGCCTTGATGCCGCCACCAGCCATCCAAGCAGTGAAACAACGCGGATGGTGATCGCGTCCAAAATTTTCGCTGATCTTGCCCTGACAATAATTGGTTCGGCCAAACTCACCACCCCAGACCACCAGGGTATCGTCGAGTAGGCCGCGCTGTTTGAGATCCTTGATGAGAGCGGCGGAGGCCTGATCGGTCTCCTTACTCAGCTTGCGAATGTTTCCAGGCAAGCCACCGTGATGATCCCAGTCCTGGTGATAGAGCTGAATGAAACGCACCCCACGCTCCGCTAATCGGCGGGCTTGCAAGCAGTTCGCCGCAAAGGTACCCGGTGTCTTCACATCCTCTCCATACATGTCCAGCACATGCTGAGGTTCATCACTGACATCCGTAGCTTCAGGGATGCTGCTTTGCATGCGATAAGCCATCTCATAGTGATCAATGCGGCTGCTGATCTCCACATCCGGCGTTCCTTCGAACTGATGCTCATGCAACTCCTTCAACCGATCCAGCATCATCCGGCGACTGCCAGCACTGACACCCGCAGGATTGCCTAAATACAGCACGGGGTCCTTGGCGGCACGGAAGAGTACACCCTGATGTTTTGTCGGTAAGAACCCACTGCCCCAGAGATGCGCCCCCAGCGGCTGACCACCTTTTCCTTTGGTGATGAGCACCGTAAAGCCTGGCAGATTTTCATTCTGCGAGCCTAACCCATAGTTCAACCATGCCCCCATGCTGGGCCGCCCTGCAATCTGGGACCCCGTCTGGAAAAAAGTCACGCCAGGGCCGTGGTTAATACTCTCTGTAAACATGGAACGAACCACACAGAGATCATCAGCTATGCTGGCCGTGTGTGGCAACAACTCACTGTACCAGCCGCCCGCCTGCCCATGCTGCGTGAACTTGAAGGGTGAACCCACCATCGGGATGGAACTCTGATTTCCCGACATGCCCGTGAGACGCTGCGTGCCACGCACACTGTCAGGAAGTTGTTCCCCATGACGTTTGTTCAGCAGCGGTTTGTAATCATAAAGATCCAGATGCGAAGGACCACCCGACATGAAAAGATAGATGATGCGCTTCGCCTTCGCTGGCACATGCGGCGCGCCCAGCACTCCCGCATCCGCTGCCGAGGCTTGCTCCTTCGCTAACAACTCGGCCAAAGCCACCCCACCCAAACCCATGCCAAAACGATTCAGTAACGTTCGACGATTGAGCAGGCCTGGAGAATGGCCCATGGCTTCGGGTTTGGGATTCAATGTGTTCATGATTACGAGTGTTTAAAATCTGTCTTTAGAGCACATACCTCCGCCACTCGGCTTTCTTCAGAGCGGCTAAATTAACGAGGTAACCGACACGCTTCTGACTGAGACGCATGTAGTTAAAGAGTTGGGCTTCGTGCTCTGGGAGGAGTTGATAAACAGCCTTCAACTCCACGACGATTCCGCCATAAACGCAGAGATCAGGAGTGTAGCGTTTTTTAAGCTCTTGGCCCTTGTATTGGATAGTCAGTTCCTGCTTTGCGACAAAAGGGATGCACTGATCAAAAAGCTCCAGCTCCAAACACTCCTGATACACCGCTTCCTCCAAGCCACCACCCAGTTCATTATGCACCGCAAAGACTGCGGCCATGAACTTGTAGCCTTCCTCTTGCAAGGGGCCATCCAGTGTTTGTTTAATTTCAGTTCTATTCATGAATGTTAGCTTAATGCTTCCTGGCATTCGTTCGAGTCAATCCGTGGTAAAAATCGAATGGCTCAGCGCTTCACCACTGTCGCATCATGATTCATAAGCGTCTGAGCGAGCACTGTCGCCGCTGCGATTTCAGGAGCAGGAAGGGTTTCATTTGGTTTTGTGTTTCCTCCTTTGAGGATGGCTTTGGCTTCTTCGGGGTTTAACTGATAGTGTTTCAACTGCTCCTGATAGAGTTGCGTGCAGATCTCCCTTTCCTTAGCATCAGGTTCGCGACTGAGGCAGCGGAGGAAGACTTGGGTGATCATGGCATTCACCTCGCCATGGCATTCGACATGCAGTTTCTCTCCTAGCACACGAGCAGCTTCAACATACTGCGTTCCATTGAGCAAGATCAACGCCTGCAAAGGGCTATCAGTGCGTTCACGTTTGGCGGAGCAAACCGCACGACGGGACGCATCAAACGCGATCATCGCCGGAGGTGGACTGGTGCGCCGCCAAGTGGTGTAGAGACTGCGGCGATAGACACTATCATCAGTAGCGACTTCAAAAGGCTTGAAAGCCTCCGTCATTTCATACGGATTCACAGGCGGCCCACCGACCTGCGGCTTCAGCAATCCTGCGCTGGCCAAAGCATTGTCTCGAATCATCTCGGCAGGCAGACGGAAGCGGGGACCGCGTGCCAGCCATTGATTCTCGGGATCATCCGCCATTGTGGCGGCATCGGCGATGCTGCGTTGCAGATAGACATCGCTAGTGACGATCTCGGTGATCAGCGCCTTAATATCCCAACCACTCTCAATCAACCGCAACGCCAGGTAGTCCAGCAACTCAGGGTAAAGCGGACGCTCCCCCTGACTGCCGAAGTCCTCACTGGTCTTCACAAGCCCACGGCCAAACAAACTTTGCCAAATTCGATTCACCGTCACTCGTGCCGTCAGTGGGTGCTCAGGAGCCGTGAGCCACTTAGCCAGCCCCAGCCGATTGAGCGGCGCGTCTTTTGGGAAAGGGGAAAGAAAGGCGGGGGTCACAGGGGGAGCCTCTTCGCCACGTTTGTCATACTCGCCACGAAAGAGCACATATGCTTTCTTCGGCTGCGGCAGTTCCTGCATGACCATGATTTCTTTTTGAGCATCGTTGAAAGCGGTCAGCTCTGCACGCACCGCCTTTAGCTCGGCCAACTGTGGTTCCAGCTTAGCATCGTAGGCGGCGGACACATCACGATCAAACACCCGCAGATCATCAATGCAGCCACCTTTGAAACCCCGATCTCGGAAGCGTTCCCCCAGACTGATGTTATCTCCCCCGCCACCCGTGATGTCTTTGGTTAGGTGATCACGAATCACCTCCACTTCGGCCAATTGACCATTCACATAAAGCCGTAGGCCATTGGCCCTGCTGCTACCATCATTGGTCACCACCACCTGCACCCATTCATTGAGTGGTAGATTCTCCTTGGCCCGAATGGAAATGGCATCGCCCGGCCAAAAGTGAATGAGTGACCACTTTAGCTTTCCCTCTTCAATGAGTAACTCGTAGCCCCGGCTAGCCGCATCCGTCCAGGCGCGGGAGCGATGAAGCACCACAGCTCGCTCCTTCAAATCAGGG
>JAOZVT010000312.1 GCA_025869455.1 Prosthecobacter sp. | reverse complement strand
GACACGCCTGAGCTCAGACTGACGATTCAAACAATCCAAGGCGATGGCCCAATTACCTATCAATGGCAGAAGAACAACCGTGATTTGGTCGATGATGTTGGCATGGGTATCACAGGAGCTCAGCTTACCGTGACAGATCCTGCTGCTCTGAGAGATGCGGTTTCCTTGGTCATCAGTCCTATTGATGAAACAGTGGCGGGGAGTTATCGTTGTATTGTCTCCAATGTGGGGGGCAAAGTTGTCGTCAAAAGTGCAACAGCAAAGGTGAAGGCTCTGCTGGCTCCGTTTATTATTACCCAGCCTGCGGCTATGACGGATGTCATTAAATACACCACGGTGACTCTGAAGATCAAAGCTGGTGGAACCCCTGCATTAAAATATCAGTGGCAGAAAGCTGCGCATGATGTCGATGCTGAATTCACTGACATTACAGGAAAAAAATCTGCGAGTATTGCTTTAGGCAAAGTGGATTTTGCAGATCAGGGTTACTACCGCTGTGTTGTGAGTAACAGCACAGGTAAAACGGCCATCTCTGCCACTGCGGCAGTAGTGGTGCAGCCAATTCCTGCAGCAACCATCACCAGTTTTACTCCCACACTTGCTGAGAAAAGTGACAAGGTGAGGGTCACGGGAACATACATGAATTATGTGACGAAGGCCAAAATTGGTACGGTGCCGGCTGGTTTCGTCAAGGAGTCGGATACTTCCTTGTTGATTACTGTGCCTGATACTGCGCCGCTTACACCCTCGGTCATTCAGCTAACAACAGATATCCTTACGACTGACAGTACAGAACTCTTTACTCGCTCGCTAGTTCAGGCGAATGACCGTAGATACCCGAAGATTATTACGGGGACGACTTTCCCGCCTACCTATGGAGCCACAACGACAGGTCTCCAATCTAATGGAGACCTTCCTGTATCAGGATTGGGTGAAGCTCTTTACACCTGGGTGGCACCGAAAGCTGGAGATTACTACGTGAGTGCGAGTTCAACAGATGGAACTTATCAACTTTTCTTATACGTAGAAACGCCAGATAACGGTATCACATGGAATTATTTGGGCAGCACAACACAGTCGAACGTGATCACGATAGCAGAGGACAATTCTCCGGTAACATTTTGGATCTACGCATATAATGGCTATGGTTCATTGTACGGGTTAAAAGACTATGGCCCTTATGTTTTAACTTGTGACTATTTGGGTAATTTTGGCACTCAAGCAACTAACGCAGGATTCAACACAGATGAAAATATGACCTCAGGTCAGTCCGTCGAAGGTCAAGTTGGCTGGATGAAGGAAGGTAATTCCGCTAGCTCTGAGGTGGTGGCCATGAATGAGAACGAACAGCCGGCGAGCATCACAGGCAGCAGTTCAGAGTGATCTAGTCCCACTT
>JAOZVT010000311.1 GCA_025869455.1 Prosthecobacter sp. | reverse complement strand
GGGTTCATTTCAGGGGACCGACTACGCGGTGTCAAAAAGGGGCGAAGTCGTTCCACCACTTCAGGGCGGCTCAAGTCAGACCATGCACCACTGGTTTGAAGATCAATTTCTTGGCGTTCGCCATCGGCTCCGATCTTGGGGCGGAGGAGAAATTCGTCCACCGAGGCAAAGAGCCGTTCATTCAACGCTTTTTGAACTTCTTTAAAGTCGGTCGGCGAAAAAGCGCGTCCTGCGGGTACGAGTACGGATCCTGCTTTGGAGCCGCCTGGAAGAATCTTGGGAATTAGGTAATAGATCGTTTCTTTGAAAGCCAAGGCCTTGTCAAACTGTGCTGAGTCTGATGGCGATGGGTTCATGTTCTCATTGGGAAAGAGAACGGTGCTCATGGATACCGTAGCGGGATGCCCTGGATAACGTTGGTATTCATAGGTCATGGGCTGATAGCGTGCCCAATCCCCATCGCGATCATGATACAATCGTGGGGTATCCCAATAGGTGCCTTCCGCTGCTGTATTGATATTGATTTTGCAGGATTCATCATCCGTCCAGAAGGCGATGCGTGAGACTATGGGGTTTTCCTGATTAGCTGTGACGCCTCTTGGTCCCACAAAGGTTTTGTCATCATTCAGATAACCAATGGTACCATCCTTCAAGAGATAGAGCCATTCTACTGGCATGGGGAGCCTTTGCGCATCTTCACCCTCCTCTCCTGGTGTTTTTACGCCCTGCAAGACAGTGCCAGAGATGCCATTGACATACTTCGAATAGGAAAAGCCTTCGACGGATTTGCTAGGATCTGTGGCATAGGCTCTAGGGTCAATGATTGGGAAGAACCAGCGCGGAGGATTGTCTGGCTGATTTTCATCTCGCCTAGCTACGGGTTCATTCATGTCCACGTAACGGTCTGTTTGGAGATCCCAGTCTTCAGGCGGAGTATCGTTGATGATTTCATCATCGGAAGTGGCCACCATTTTTCGGTCAGAGTAAAGTTTGTTACCCTTGAGTAGGATGCCGTTTTCTTTATACTGACGGACCATGCCTGGTTGTGAAGTCCAGGTCTCAATGCCTGATGTCTCCGTATCCTGGTGAGTGGCCGACTGAATTTGTCCGATCACAAGGCTGACCGCTGTATCTGCGTGCAAGCGGGCAGAGGCACCGCGCGCAGAGGCTGCAGTGGATGTCAGTTCGGTCTGGCTGGTGGAGAGTAGCGCGACCAAGAGAATCATGCACAGAGAGATGGATGTGAGCACAAGCACAAGGGCTAATCCGTTCCTCCTCTGCTGTGGCGGAATTTTGGTTGGTAGGGTGGGTGTCTTCATAATGTAAAGCTCAAGGTAGAAGGAGTTAGAGGTTCAGGGAAGGGGAGCGTCTGCGGCGGAGAGTGAGCAGGAGCAGG
>JAOZVT010000310.1 GCA_025869455.1 Prosthecobacter sp. | reverse complement strand
ATTCACGCTACCGCCGCCTCGACATCCACTGCACCGTCGCCAAGACCGGCGTGCGGATCACGGTGTCGCGGGAAAAGGGTGTGTGAGGGCTGAATCGGGGAAATTATGGCGATCCACAAAAAGGGCGGCGGCCTAACAGTAGAAGAGAAACGTATAGTCAAAGCCCTTCTAAATGAAGGCCTACGCAATCAGGATATTCAGGCGCTCGTGAATATAGGACGCCATACGACCGTCAATGGCGCTCGAATTACCGGCGTCAAACAAAGCAGCAACGTAAAAGCCGCCACATCAGAAGAGGTCGCCTTCTATAAGAAGAGAAAGGAGTCTTACGACTGGACTACAGGTCTGAATCTCTATGATGACGAAAGGCTTATACGATCTCGCGAAGCCATGATCCTCGCCGTTCACGTATTCAATAGTCCTTCTTGTCGATTTAAGACCGAAATATTTGCGGTTTTAGTCAATATCGCATGGACCTATCTGCTTCATGAATTTTACGTTCGAAAGGGCGTCAAGATAGTAGCTTCAAATGGCTATTCCCTTCTTCTCGGCTCGATGCTAGGGCGCGCAGATTGTCCTTTGTCGCAAGGAATAAAGAACAATCTAAAAACCATGAAACGAATTCGGGACGAGGTCGAACATCTGCTTCTTGGTAGGAGTGACTTGAAATGGTCAACACTGTTCCAAGCCTGCTGTTTGAACTATGAAACCACCATCGTGAAGTTGTTCGGTGACAAACTATCTCTTCAACGAGAGCTTTCCTTTGCGTTGCAATTTGCAAAACTCGATATCGATCAAATAAACTCGTTTCAAAATTACGAGATACCGGAAAAGATATCCGCACTCGATGCAAATCTCAGACAAGGGTTATCTGAAAAAGAACTTTCCGACTTAGAATACCAATTTCAAGTTTTTTACAGCCTCAACAGCGCATCGAAGAGCGCAGCTGGAATAAATTTCATTAAGCCGGGAACTGACCAAGCAAAAGACGTCAACAACGTCTTGGAAAAATACAAACTGGCCGACGATCAATACCCCTACAAACCGGCAACAATTGCAAAACTTGTAGCCAAGAAAACCGGCAAGAATTTTTTGCTTAGCCATCACACGCAAGCGTGGAAGTTATACAAGGTCCGTCCACCTAGAGGCGCCACTCAACCTGAGAATACAAATAAGAAATATTGCATTTATCACTCAGCGCATCGCGATTACACGTATTCTGAGGGCTGGGTTGATTTCTTGTCCGATCAAATCGCTACAGAAGATGGGTTCAACAAAATAAAGGCCGTAAAGCCGTAAGTGTTGGGCTTGACACTCCCTTATATGGGATTATATTCCTTCTCGTCCCGCCCCGTCATGAGGGGCGTTTCGCGATCGTCACGATACGCGGGGCGGGATG
>JAOZVT010000309.1 GCA_025869455.1 Prosthecobacter sp. | reverse complement strand
TTTGAGTTCCATTGATCTTTTAGTTGCTGCCTTACCTTTTCAAGCTCAGAGGTGAGGTATCGGTTTTCTTCCTCAAGCGCCTTTACCTGGGCAGAGAGGACACCTAGCCGTTCATTGGCTGCATCAAGTTCCTTATTGCCCGTTGGGACGATCTTTTGCTTGGGCTTCTTTTCGGGTGATCCTACAGCCTGAAGTTTTTTTACCTCTCGCAACTCTGTTCGAACCTCATCGCGAAAATTCAGGTCCGGCTCCGCTTGCGCGCGTCCCACCAAACGCTTAGCCGCTGCAGGATCCAAGCGTTCCAAACGATTCAGGTCGTTAATGAGCGTAATATCCGCAGTAATGCCGGCTTCAACTGCCATCCGCCCCGCACCATCAGCGTCCATGGTTTCAAGATACTTCAAACGCTCCGCAACCCAATTCAGGCCTTTGTTCCACTCGGCCGCCACCGCTTGAAGAGTGCCCAATTTTTCTTTGTCTTCTTTCAGCGAGAGTGCAATTTCAAGCTGCGTGAATCCTTCACGCTGGATGTTCTCAGAGCGCTGAATACGCGCCGCCTGCTCATCGGTCAAATCACGAACGACGCACGCAAGCAAAAGCCCCTTGAGGGTGCAAGCACGATGACGCCGCTCACCAGCTACCATCAAGAAATCAAAGCCACTAGCAGGATCGGGATGAGGGCGGATGACCGCCGGCTGCTCCTGATCATTCATTTCGATATCGTCACCGAGCTCAAGCAGTGACTCTTGCGTAAACCCCGGGTTGTCTTTCTTTCGCATCTGAGGCCTGCACTCAATCCGGCTTGGGTCGATCTTGAGGATCAACTCGCCTTCTTTCGCGACAGGTCGACGCTGCATATCGGAAAGCTTTGGAAAGTTTCTTGCGAAAGCGTTTTCCTTCGGCGTTTTCTCGTTTGTCATTGGAATACCCTCAAACCACCGAGGCTTTGGAAAAAATTGCGTTACAGGCCTGCTTCATTTCCTGGCCAGCAATGCGTTGGCTGCTACCGTTAGGCTTGAACCATACCGGCTCACCACGCCCCTGAGCTTTGTTGATGCACGGTCGGTAGATGATGTGCTCGGCAAACATCAGCTCTCCATACTCGTCGCGAAGCGAAGGCAGCATGTTTATTTCATCAGGGGAGCGGCTGTTGACCAGGTTCGGCAGAAACCCTAGGAATTTCAGGGCAGGGTTGTACGCGTCCTGAACGTTCTCAATGGTTGCCATCAGTTTTGGCATACGAGCGAAGGTGAAAGGGCTGATGTTAAACGGCGCAACAACGCAATCTGACGCAACCAAAGCCGAGATCATTCGGCGCTGAAGGTTTGGTGGAGTGTCGATCAAACAGATATCAAACTGATCCTCAAAGCGCTGCAAAGCACGCTTAAGGTTGTGGACGAT
>JAOZVT010000308.1 GCA_025869455.1 Prosthecobacter sp. | reverse complement strand
TCCTCGGCCCGTACCACTGTCTCGGAAGCCGCTGCTGCGGATCCGGGCACCGGCATGCCCACCACCGTGGCGATTGAAACCCAGTCTTCCAAGTATGTGAGCGACGTGGCCTACAGCGCTGGCACCATCACTGTCACTGCAACTGCGGACGTTGGCGGTTCCGTTGCTGCGACCCACGTCATCACGCTGGCTGGCACCAAGCAGGCCAATGGCCAGGTCACCTGGATCTGCGGCGGCACCGGCACGACGGTCGAAGCGAAGTACCGTCCGGCCACTTGCCAGGGCAACTGATCTGCAGTATGCGTTTGCCCAACAGGCATTCGACAGAAAACCCCGCATCTGCGGGGTTTTTTGTTGCTATCTTTTGTCGTCATGAGTGTGATCTGCCTATCAAACAGTAGTCCGACATGACCGGGGACAATTCACAGTAACCCGAGAAAGCGACTATCACACCGAGGGGACGGAATAAAACGGATGAGCAGGCCAATCACGAATGCGGGCGTCCTGCTCGCTTGCGCCATTTTTTTTTCGTGGCTGGCTTTGAACTATGGCCGCGATGTGCCTTGGGACTATCACAACTATCATGCGTATGCGGTTCATATCCTTACGCATGACCGCCTCTCCCAGGACTTCTTCCCTGCGGGGCTGCAGGGTTACCTAAATCCGGTAGGCTTCATACCCTTCGCGCTCATCCTGCAGTTGCGCCTAGACAGCATGGGTACCGAGGCCCTGCTCGCGAGCCTACACGCACTCAATGCGTTCTTCCTGTATCTGATCTGTCGTGAACTGGCCCGCGGACTGCCGCGTCCTTCTCAATGGGCGCTGTTCCTAGGCTGGCTGCTAGGTGTGTGTACACCCGTCTTCCTGATCCACCTAGGCTCGACCTTTGTGGATCCTGTTGGCTCGGTTTTGGTATTGGCATCCGTCTGGCTGGTCATGTCGCGCAATTCAGCTCGCCCCGCCCTTATTGCCGGAGTACTCGCGGGCCTATCGATGGCGGTGAAGCTGAGCAACGCAGGGTTCGCCATTGCAATCGCAGTCGTCATCTGCCTGCCATGGCGTACAGAATCGTCCCGTCAATGGCTGTATCGCGTTGCCTTTGGGGCGATCGGCATGGTGGGTGGATTTGCGCTCTCCCAAGGCTACTGGAGCTGGCGACTCTACGAGACGATGGGCAATCCATTCTTTCCCATGTTCAACAGCTTCTTCCACTCGCCATACTTCAGCACGGAAAGCGTGGGTGCATTCCGATTCCAACCGGCCTCACTGTCCGATCTATTTACCCTGCCCTATCGGCTGGCATTGTTCAACTCCTGGACATATCTGGAACTACTAGCGCCGACGGTAATTCCTCTAGCGTTGAGTGTCCTGTCCATCGGGGTGGGTTTGAAGTACCTGCTGAAAA